>JBEEMB010000126.1:0-4554 GCA_041167815.1 Bacteroidota bacterium
GATGATTTAAGGGATTGACAATTATAGATTGTCCCCTCAATATACATCATTCGTCACAATACCGGTCAGCCCTGGTAGACAAGCGGAGATTCAGCTGTGCCGATCACCACTTCCTTCTGAGCTGCCGCTTCCACTCGCCCAATGATTCGGGCTTCCACACCCCATTGGCGGGCAATATTGAGGATCGAGGCCGCTGCCGCATCGGATGTGTATATCTCCATCCGGCAGCCCATGTTGAAGACCTGGTACATCTCCCGGTCATCCGCACCGCTGGCCTGCTGTATGAGTCTGAATACGGGCGGGGTGTCAAAGAGATTGTCCTTCACGATGCGCATGGATGCAGGCAGATATTTCAGGCATTTGGTCTGCCCGCCACCGCTGCAATGGATGAGACCGTGCACATCCCCGAAATGTTCGGAGAGCAGCTGCCGCAGCACCGGCGCATAAGTGCGTGTGGGACTAAGCAACAGTTGCCCGGCCGTAGGTGCCCCTGGCGCTTCTGGAACGATATCGGTCATACGATACGGACCGATATAGGTGACGGCATCATCCAGCGAAGGCTCAAAGGATTCCGGATATGTATGAGCGTAAAATTTGTTGAGCATATCATGGCGGGCGCTGGTGAGTCCGTTGCTGCCCAATCCGCTGTTGTAGGCCGTTTCATACACCGCCTGCCCATGGCTGGCAAGTCCCACGATCACATCCCCCGGCCTGATGCCATCATTTGTGATCAATTTCGATTTCGGCCATCTGGCGGTCATTGTTCCGTTCACGGCAATAGTGCGGACAACATCACCCACATCGGCCGTTTCCCCACCGAGATAATGGATATTCACGCCGGCCTGATGCATGGACTCGAAAAATAACCTTGTGCCTTCAATGACGGCCTGCAGCACTTCTCCGGGAATGCGTTTCTTGTTTCGATCGATGGTGGAACTGAAAAGAATATTATCATGGATGCCCACACAGAGCAGGTCATCTAGGTTCATAACGATGGCATCCTGTGCGATGCCTTTCCACACGGAGAGGTCTCCCGTCTCCTTCCAGTAGAGATAGGCCAGGATACTCTTAGTACCCGCACCATCGGCGTGCATGACATTCACCCAGTCGGCATCACCGCCCAGATGATCGGGATAAAGCTTGCAAAAAGCATGCGGATACAGACCCTGATAGAGGTTTCCGATGGCCGCATGCACTTCTTCCTTTTGTGCTGAAACGCCCCGCTGGTTGTATAGACTCATAAACTGCGCCGATGGATTTGCGCGAAGGTAGGGATTCTATTTTACGTTAGTTTTGCGCTGCCTTATGCAGGTGCACAACCTTTCCCAACCATTGCCGGCCTTTCGCAACGCCGTCGTCACCATCGGAACCTTCGATGGTGTCCACCGTGGACATCGCCTGATCCTCGACCGGATGCGGGCCGTGGCTGAAGAAGTCAACGGAGAAACCGTGATTGTCACGTTCGATCCGCATCCCCGAAACATCGTGGGCATGCGTTCGGATCCCCAACCCTTGCTGACGACGATGCCGGAACGCATCAGCTTGTTGTCCGCCATCGGGATCGACCACCTGGTCATCGTGCCCTTCACACCTGCCTTTGCCGCGATGGATCCGCAGGATTATGTCCGGGATTTCCTGGTAGCCAGGTTTCACCCACACACCCTGATCATCGGCTACGATCACCGGTTTGGCCGCAAACGTGAAGGGGATTATCAACTCCTTGAATCCCTCTCCGACACCTTCGGATACCATGTTCGTGAACTCGATGCACAAATCCTGCGGGATGCCGCCATCAGTTCCACCCGCATACGCGAAGCCCTGCAACTTGGCCGCCCCGAAGAAGCCACCGAACAACTGGGCTACCCGTATTTTTTCAGCGGACTGGTACGACACGGCGACAAGCGTGGACGCACCATCGGTTTCCCAACCGCAAACCTCAAGCCCGACGATCCCGCAAAACTGCTGCCCGCGGATGGTGTATATGCCGTGCGCATCTTCCTTTCCGAAGCTGACGGTGAAGCCTACACGAAAACCGGTATGATGAACATCGGATTGAGGCCAACAGTCGATGGAACACGGCACCTCGCGGAAGTCAACATTTTTGATTTCAATGAAGATATCTACGGCAGGGTACTCACTGTGCAGGTGATCGCCAGGATCAGGGATGAGCGGAAGTTCTCAAGCCTGGATGCATTGCAGGCACAAATCGCCGAGGACAAATCTTCCGCCATCAGACTAACGGGTACGACTACCTGAAAAAGATAAGCGTACTAACGGTAACGCATAACCGAAATCATCCCTGCATCATCTTCACTACCATCTCCCGCATGAGATCGCCATCACTGGCGCCACCCGTACCCATGCCGATGCCCTTCAGGTTGTAATGATGCAGCAACAACAGGATACGCGATACGCCGGGCTGTCCATATCGTGAAGCCGCATCCTGATAGTCTTTCATGAAATATGGGTTGACCCCGAGTTGTGTGGCGGCCCCTTTCCCGTCTCCGGGATCCACACCGAAAAGCATCCATACCTTCGAAAAGAACATATAAAGTACGGGCAGCACCTGCTGAATGGGGCCCGCCTTGGGATTGGAATCGAAATAGTTCAGGATAGCCACCGCCTTGGAAAGGTCTTTGCGGGCGATGGCCCGTTGCAACTCGAACACATTGTACTCCTTACTGATGCCGATGAATTGTTCAATATCATCTTCATTGATGGCTGTCCGGCCATGCAGGTTGACCGTGAGCTTCTCCAATTCGTTGACGATCCGGGCGAGGTCGTTGCCGATATGCTCAACGAGCAACATCACCGCCCGCTGGTTGATGGTATAACCCTTTGAGGTGAGATGGGCGACGGTCCAGTCTGGCAGCTTGTCATCGTACATTTTTTTGGTCGTCACCATGACGCCGTGCTTCTCGATGACTTTTGGAAGCTTGGTTCGCCGATCCAGTTTCTTCCCCTTGTACGCAACCACCAGCACAGTGGTAGACAGAGGGTGTTCGATATAAGGTTCCAGCTTTTCGACATCGCGCATCAGCTGGGCCTCCTTTAAAATAATCACCTGACGTTCTGCAAACATCGGATAACGACGGCATGCGTTGATCACATCAGCCCAGGCGGCATCCCGTCCATAAAAGACGCTGAGATTGAACCCGGCTTCCTGTTCGGAGAGGATATGGTGTTCGGCGTAGCGGACAACCTGGTCGATGTGGTAATCTTCCTCCCCTTCAAGCCAGTACACGGGGCTGAACTTGCCTTTTTTCCAGTCCTGTATGATGTGGTCGGTCATGGGTTGCAAAAATATGGGTTCGGTGCGAAGGAACGATGGCACGAAGATTGTTAAGGTCAATGCAACTTTGTTTCTTTACGACCCCAAGTCCGTAAAATCCGCATCAGACTTGACTACCTTTGTCCGTAACACACAAACCCTGAGATATGAGCAACTATTCGTCCATGACCCCGTCATCGCAGACACCCCAGAAAGATAACCGGGGACTGATCTACGGTATCCTCATCGCCGCCCTCCTGGGTACCTGGGGATACATCATTTACGATAAGAGCCGCACCAAGGAAGAAATCGAAGAAAAGGACATTCAATATGCGGCACTGGATTCTTCCAAGACCGCCATCCAGCGTGAATATGACGATGCACTGCTTCGCCTCGACGGTATGACCAGCACCAACGTCCGCCTCGACAGTCTGGTGAAAAGCCGCGATACCGAACTGGGCGAAATCAAGACCCGCATCCGCACACTGGTCTCCAAACAGAACGCATCCGCACGCGAACTCAATGAAGCCCGCCAGCTCATCCGACAGCTCAATGGCAAGATCGACGGCTATCTCCAGGAGATCGAGCGACTGCAAGGCGAGAACCAGCAACTCACCCAGGACAATCAGAGCCTGACCCAGGAGAAAACACAACTGAACAAGGACCTGAGCACGGTCAAGGAAGAGAAGGCCGAACTGGCGGATAAAGTAGATGTGGGATCTACCCTTCACGCTTCCCGCTTCAACCTGGCAGCTGTCGATGTCCGCAATCGTGGCAAGGAGAAGAGTACTTCCACTGCAAAAAAGGCGGATAAACTGCGCATCTCCTTCGACCTCGACGAGAACCTCATCGCCCCCAGCGGCAACAAGGATCTATATGTGATCGTCACCGACCCGATGGGCAAAGTGGTGAAGGAATCCAACCTTGGATCCGGAACGTTCAACACCCGTAAGGAAGGCGCTAAGGAATTCACCAACAAGGTGAGTGTGAATTACGAACAGGGCGAACGCAAGAACGTCAGCTTCGACCTCCAGCAGGGCGATAAATATGTACCCGGCAATTATAAGGTTGAAGTTTACCATAACGGCTTCCGCATAGGCGACGGCACGATCGTACTGAAGAAAGGCGGACTGTTCAACTAAGCAGCCTTTCACCTCTACATAGAGAAGCCGCAAAGAAATCTTTGCGGCTTCTCTATGTAGGGGATTTTATTTGCATTAATATATACTTTAAAACAAGGGATGGCTGGCTTGATAAGATGAGCATTGCAATACAAGGTCCCT
>JBEEMB010000131.1:0-8178 GCA_041167815.1 Bacteroidota bacterium
ATGGTGTGCATCACCGTTTCACGCACATTCCCTTTTCTCAGGGGCAATTCCTGTTTATAGTTGACCAGGAATCGTATGGTCACATCAATGGCGATGCCAAGGGCCACACTGAAAACGAGCACGGTTGATGGTTTGAGCGGAATATTCATCCAGCCCATGACCCCTGCCGTCATGACCAATGGAATGATGTTGGGGATCAGCGAACAAATCAATATCCTCAGCGATCGGAAAAGGTAGAGCATAGAGACAGAGATCAATAGGAATGCCCAGAATATGCTTTCCCAAAGACCGTTAATGATAAACCGACTTCCCTCCAGGAAGGTAACACTCGTACCCGTGAAGGATACCGTATATTTTGACGTGTCGAAAAGGCCGTTGGTGATGGTTTTAAGGGTGTCCAGAATCTGTGGCAATCTTCTGCTGCCCACGTCTGCCATGTTGATGGAAATGCGTGTCACCTGGCGGTTGCTATCGATGAAGGATTTCATGATGCGTTCGAATCCAGCATTAGATCCATTCCCGTTGGATTTGGATGGTCGTAGATATTCTCCAACAAACGCACCGTCAAATGCATTCGGCAACACATAATTATTGCTGTCGCCATCATAAAATCCTTGTTTGGCAAACTTGAGTCCCTCCGCCAAAGAAAGCGGTCTCGCCATATCAGGTCTTCTGCTGACATATCTTGAAAGTGAGTCTATCTGCTCAAAAACAGTCAATGCACGCATGCCAGAGAGCCCGTTCTTTTTCCGGCTATCCACCACAATTTCGAGTGGTATGACGCCCTTGAAATGCGTCTCAAAAAACTTCAGATCACTGAAAACCTGGTCTTCGGCAGGGAGATCATCCACTACAAAACCTTCAGACCTTAGCCTGAGCATTCCGGAGACTGAGAAGACAATCAGTGCAATGGTAATGATATATACCCACCTGGTATGGGAGAATACCCATCTTTCAATCCGGGTCAACATTGCAGTGAGCCATGGATTTGAAAGGTATTTGGTGTGTTTTTCCTTTGGAATGGGAAGGTAGCTAAGTACGGCAGGGATCACGATCAGAGAGATCACAAACAAGGCCATGATGTTTATTCCGGCCACAATGCCGAATTCCTTCAGGATCACGCTGCTTGTAAGTGCGAAAACGCCAAAGCCTATCGCTGCTGCGATGTTGCAGAACAGGGTAACAATACCCATCTTCCCGACCATCTCAACGAGTGCTTTTTGCTGATCTGTCCGGTTGATATAGGACGTGTGGTATTTATTGAGGAAGTAAATACAATTCGGGATGCCGATGACCACGATCAGGGGTGGAATCAATGCGGATAGTAGGGTGATCTTGAATCCGAACAGGTGCAAGGTGCCCAAGCTCCATATCACACCCATGATTACAACCGACAGTGAAAGTATTGTGGTGCTGAAGGACCTGAAGAAGAGAAAAAGGATCAAGGCGGAGAAAAGTATCGACCCCAACAAGAAGAGCCTCATTTCCGCATTGATGCGGGTGGTCATGTAGGTCCTGATATGAGGAAGTCCACTGTACCTGAGTTGGATACCTGTTTCCTTTTCAAACGCAGCTGTGGTGGATTCGATGTCCGCTACCACGCTATCCCGGGTTTTACTGTTCAATACATACTTGGAAATACTGACGCCGAGCAGATAGGTACCGGATTCCGGATTGTACATGAGTCCCCGGTAGAATGGTAAATTTTCAAAGATGCCCCGGGCACTATCCATCGTGAACTGATTCGCGGCTTTCGTCGGAAAAATGCGAACTGCCGTCAGCCGACCTGTGCTGTCATTTCTGACCAGATTAATGGCTGAAACCGGGCTGAGGACGTCATCCACTCCACGTATTCTCTTCAGGGAGTCATGCAGTGCAATGAATTTATTGAAGGTCTTCCACTCGAAGAGTCTGTCAGTTTGCAGGCCGACCGCCAACATATTTCCATCTTCTCCGAACTTTTGTTTGAAGGACTGGTAAGTCTGGAACTCGGGATGGTCGGTCGGAATGGCTCTGCCGAAGTCATAACTCATTTTGACCTGGGCGGCATAGTATGCCATGATGCCGGTTATACCAACGACACTCAGAAGCAGGGCGAGGCGATAGCGCAAGACGGCTTCACCGATTTTTTGCCACATATCAGCGATTTTCGATTCGCTCACAAAGGAACGTAATTTAATCATGCGATCAGGAACGCTATTGGAAACCCGACAATAAGGAAGGGTGATTTTCACATCTTCAATAGCTGACCGCCCCTTTTCGATACTTTTACATGGTGAATTTGCGCGTATTAATCATATTGGTGCTCTCGCTTCAGGGGGCGATGCTCTCTGCACAGGAACTTCCTCCGATTGGTATCTGGAGAGAGCATCTTCCCTTCAATAACGCACTGCAGGTGGCAGTCGATGGCAGTGAAGTGCTATGTGCCACACCGTATGGATTTTTTCGATATGACACTCAGGCAGGTTCTTTCAGCAGACTGACAAAGGTGAATGGTTTAAGTGAAGTGCGCGTTCGAAAAATGTCGCGCGAAGTCGCGGGTAAGCGGGTCGTGTTGGTTTATGAAAATGGAAATGTTGATTTGATAGAAGGGACAAGGGTTCGGAATATCCCTGATCTGATGCTAAGTTCCGTTCCGGGCGATAAGACCTGCCATGCAGTCGTATGGCAGGGCAACGACATTATGTTAGCCACCGGATTGGGGATCGTCGTCTTGAATCCGGACAGACGGGAAGTGAAAGATACCTGGCGTCCCTCATCCAATGGCGGCAACATCCCGGTGTATGATCTGCTCCGGACAAATGACAGCCTGTATGCGGCAACAGCTGAAGGGTTGAAAGTTGCACCTGCGAATGGCGTCAATCTTGCTGATCCTCGTCTATGGCAGCGCATCAGCCAACCTGGTTTTCCGACCGGAGCAGTCAGCCACGTCGAAATCATTGGTCAAACCCTGGCGGCAGCCATTCGGGATACCCTGTATCTGCGACAGGATGGTCGTTGGCTGGCTGTCTGGCTTGGAGGGAATATAATGGGCATGGATGTGTCCGGTGGGCAATTGTTTGTTTGCCTTGGCGGTTCGGGAAAACCATCGGTGGTTCGGATCGATGCGCGCGGACAGATCCAGCAGAAGCTTGAATACGCAGATCTTTCAGCACCCCGCCAGACGGTTTTTCAGGGTAATACCCATTGGATTGCCGATCAAAACAATGGCCTGATCAGGATTTCAGATGGTAAGTCAACACGTGTGTTCCCGAATTCCCCCATCAACACGGCTGCGGGTGATCTGATCGTTTTTAACCAGGAAGTTTGGGCGGCGGCGGGTTCCGTGAATGAAGCCTGGAACTATATGTACAATCCGAATGGTATTTACCGCCTAAAGGATGAGTCATGGTCCAATATCAACCTGTATGTTCAACCACGCCTGGACAGTTTGTTGGATCTGGTGTCGTTGGCCGGAGATCCGGTGTCGGGTTCCTTGTTTGCAGGTTCGTTTGGAGGGGGGCTGCTTGAAATCACATCAAAAAATGAAATGCGTGTGTACAAGCAGGGGACCGGATTGCAGGAAACGGTAGGTGACCGGGGATCCTATCGTGTTTCGGGTTTGGCTGTGGACAAGGATGGAACTCTTTGGATTTCAAATTACGGAGCACCAAAGAACCTGGTGGCGCGAAAGAAAGACGGGCAATGGGTCAGCTTTGCCATCCCCTTTCTTCATTCAGAAAATGCAGTGTCCCAAATCCTGATTGATGAATTTGGTTATAAATGGATCGTTTCTCCGAAAGGGAATGGGTTGTTCTGCTACGACGACCGGGGAACGCCTGACAATCCATCAGATGACCGTTGGCGCTACTTAAGGCAGGGCGTGGGACAGGGCAATCTGCCTTCATCCACTGTGAGTTGCATCGCTTTGGACCGTGATGGGTTCCTGTGGGTCGGTACATCCAAGGGCGTATGTGTGATTGAGTGCCTGGAGGATCCGTTTTCTGGGAGATGTGAGGCCTTTCAGCCTGTCGTGCAATTCGACAGGTTTGCAGGTTTATTATTTGGTGATGAAGATGTGAGGACGATGGCAGTGGATGGCGCCAACAGAAAATGGATCGGATCGCAAAATGGCGTCTGGCTCGTGAGTGCAGATGGTTCCAAAGTCATTCACCGGTTTTCGGATCGCAACAGCCCGTTGTTAAACAATATGGTGCACCGTATTGCGGTGGCTCCTCTGACCGGAGAGGTTTTCATTTCCACCTTTGATGGTATATGTTCGTTCAGAGGCAGCGCAACAGAAGCTGAGGCTTCAGCAGGGAAAGTGTTGGTGTTCCCAAATCCTGTACCTCCGGGTTACAGTGGTATGATTGCCATACGAGGTCTCATGCGCGACGGCATCGTTAAGATCACAGAGCCGGATGGGCGTTTGGTGTATCAAACGCGGGCCTTGGGTGGACAGGCTGTCTGGAATGGGCGAAACTATCGGGGGGAGCGTGTTTCCAGTGGTGTTTACCTGGTTATAGCGGCAGATGATACGGGTCGGGAGCGGATGGTAACCAAGGTATTTATCGTCCGTTGAGCGCGTCAACAAACGAACATTATGTTGCACAAGACCAGGGGGATTGTTGTCAGACAGGTTAAGTATGGAGAAACCAGCCTGGTCGTCACCATTTTTACCGAACTCTTCGGGATGCAGAGTTATATGGTAAAGGGTGTGCGCAAGGCCAGCGTGGGTTCCGGACTTCGTGCCAACCAGTTCCAACCCTCGAATATCCTTGATTTGGTGGTCTCGCATCAGGACAGGCAGGGTTTGCAACATATTCGGGAATGTCAGTGGGCGAGACTTTACCAGACCATTGATCGCGACATCCGTAAACAAACGGTTGTGATATTCATGATGGAAGTGCTTCAGAAATGTCTGAAGCAACCTGGTCCGATGACGGAACTATTTCAGTTCACTGAAGATGCGTTGATTGGACTGGATGAGGCGGAGCCGATGGTGAGTGCTAATTTCCCGGTCTTTTTCGCGTTGCATCTCACCCATTTCTTTGGCTTCAGGATGGATGATACCCCTCAGGCAGACCCGATGTTTCTGGACCTTCTCGAGGGTGTATTTGTGCCAGAACAACCTGACCACCCACATTGGGCCGATCCTGTCATCAGTGAGCGGATCAGTCAATTCCTGAAAGTGTCGATGCCATCGGATCTGTTGGAGATTTCGTTGAACAGGGATCTCAGGCGTCAGCTCCTGGACATTTGTATGCAGTATTACAGGCTGCATCTCTCTGATTTCGGCCAGCTGAGATCGTTGCCCGTGTTGCAGACCCTGCTGGATTGAAAGATTAAACCAACATCAGCATATACGTTGAACTGCGAGCTGATCGTCCAGCAGCAGAATGCCGGGGGCCGTTCCCGGAGTAAAACTGCCAAGTTGGTTTTCAAATCCCAGCGCGGCGGCACCGTTGGAAGTAGCCCATTTCAGGATACGTTCAAGCGGGATGGTGGGGTATGCCCTGAGGATGGTCTTGATTTCTGATGATATGCTCAAACCATCGTTGCTTGCCATGCTATCGGTGCCGATGACGATTTTTCGTTCTTCTTCCATCAGTAATGGAATGGGGGGCATCACACCTTCAATGAACAGATTGGCATTAGGGCAAAGGCAATAGTGAATGGAAAGTCCTCTTTCATCAGCCAGTCGGTCGGCAAAGATCAGATCTTCTGCGGTTGTGTATGTGTTGTGTACCAACACCACACGTTGATGTCCGTGAAAGTACGGCAATACTGCGCGAAGACTTGAGGTGCCGGACGGCGTAACAGGGTTGCCGGGCAGGCCGATGGAACGATAGAATTCAAGGAATGGTCCGGTTCCATGTCTGAAAAGTTCGTCTTCTGCCTTTGATTCCTGACTATGCAATGATGTCGTTTCCTCCTTTGTCGCCTGGTTGATGGCCTGGAAACTCTTTGGGCTCACACTGTAGGGAGCATGTGGAGCCAGCGATGCAGTGATCGCCATGCTCCCATGTGGATGCTGGGAAAATGCCTGTCGAAATTGATCGCGAAGTGCCGTAAAATGAGCAAGTCGTTGTTCCCATCCTTCGTCACGACTGCTCAATACTTCAATGAAGTTATACCACCTGATACGGCTTGAAGCCTTGATCGGAATGGAATCTGAGGTATTGCAGATATCCCCCATGGCCTGGATGCCGTCTTGATACATGTCCTTATCTGCCTGGATCATGGCATCCCGAATGAGTTCGGGATCGAACCCACGCTGTTTGATGACTTGCAGCAGAAATCCGGTGAGGCCGGTGCCTCGTTCCATCCGGTCTTTCAGGTGACTGAGTTCCAGGTGTCCGTGTGCATTCACAAATCCAGGGCAGAGCGTTCCCTTGAGTGATATGACATCATCTCCCGCTTCGGATTCGGGAATGATATCCATGATCCGTCCTTGCTTATCTGCGATCAAGACCTGATGCTTGTCCAGCCACTTGAAGCCGTTGAAGATCCGGTCTGCCTTCAATTTCATCTGAGGCATGCGATGATTTGGTTAACTTTGACCCCTTGAAATTACGTCTTCCCCCATCAATGGGGAGGATATCTCACTTTATCAAAGCATGCTAGACAAATTAGCCGCCATCAAAGCCAGGTTCGATGAACTCGGTATATCATTGACGAACCCTGAGATTGTGGGTAATAACCGTCAGTTCGCCCAGGTCAGCAAGGAGTACCGCAGCCTGGAACCGATTGTCCAGGCATATGAATCATACCAGCGCTTATTGGATGATATCGAATTCAACCGGGAGGCACTGCATGGTGACGATGATGAATTGCGGGAGCTTGCCAAGATGGAGTCTTCCGGCCTGGATGAGCAGCGCGGCGTACTAGAGCAGCAGATACGCAATCTGTTGATTCCCAAAGATCCTCAGGACGATAAGAATGCCATCATAGAAATCCGGGCTGGCACGGGTGGAGACGAGGCGTCTTTGTTTGCAGGAGATCTGCTGCGCATGTATCTCCGCTATTGCGAGGGAAAGGGCTGGCGGACCAGCATCCTTACAGAAAACGAAGGCTCTGTCGGAGGCTTCAAAGAGGTTCAATTAGAGGTGATTGGCGACGATGTTTATGGAACCTTGAAGTTCGAGAGTGGCGTGCATCGTGTCCAACGGGTGCCTGATACAGAAGCCAGTGGCCGGGTGCATACCAGTGCGGCCACAGTGGCGGTGATGCCGGAGGCTGAAGAAGTGGATGTGGAAATCCGGGAGAGTGATGTGAAGATGGAAACCTCCAGAAGCGGAGGTGCCGGAGGCCAGAATGTGAACAAGGTGGAAACCAAGGTCATGCTGACGCATATTCCCACGGGTACGGTGGTCATCTGTCAGACCGAGCGTACTCAGCTTGGGAACCGGGAAAAGGCAATGCAAATGATGCGTACAAGGCTCTACGAAGAGCAGGTTCGTAAGCAGGAGGATGAGATTGCCCGCCGAAGAAAGAGTCTGGTCAGTACAGGTGATCGCTCTGCAAAGATCCGAACCTATAATTTCCCGCAAGGCCGGGTGACAGATCATCGCATCGGCATGACATTATACAATCTGGCGGAAGTGATGAACGGTGATATCCAGGAACTCATTGACGCCCTTCAATTTGCGGAGAATGCCGAAAAAATGGCTCAACAGCATTGAGTTGTTATCTCTCCTGCTGAATGCTTACAAAAGGTTCGCACTTCGGGCCTCTTTAACATTTCTTTAAGAAAGTAATTGGCCATTATGGCATCCAATATTTGTTTTTGAGGATTTGTTCCTGAGGGTCAATGTCAATCTTGGCCTTTCATTAACAACTGGCGAGCAAACCAAAAACGCTAAAAAGCGTCTAAATAAGGCAAGCAGTCAATTTTCTCATAAGCAGTTAGTTTTGGTTACGGCCCCTATTTCCATAGGGGCTTATTTTTTGTACCTGCTTGTCATGTTGATCAGCAGCCATGCGATGGCAGCACCTGAAATGTCTGCCACGATATCCAATAATTCGAACGCCCGGTTGGTAAAACCCGCCTGAATGAATTCCATAAGGATGCCGTAGCCGGAGGACATGAGAAAAAAGCGGCGGCTGGTATTGTTGTTAGATATATCCTCGCTTCGAGACCATAGCCAGACAAAGACGCCGAAAAGGACTACATGGGCCAGTTTATCGATATGCGGG
>JBEEMB010000154.1:0-4836 GCA_041167815.1 Bacteroidota bacterium
CGCCATGGCCAATATGATGCGGTCAAACACATCAAGTTGGTGGAAACGGATCAGTTGCCCGTACTGGCTGCCAACAGGATGTTCAGGTGGGGGCACACTGAGGACATCGAAGGATCTGTCCTCGAAATAGGAATGCATGCGCAGGTCCAACACGACCGAAAGCCAGTCGAGTTCGTTGCGCAGACAGGAAGCGGTATCCTGCTGGTTTTCAGACATGTAAGCTTATTTCCAGTGAACGACGAGTCGCTCGGGCATCCAAGATAGCTGAATCATGGAAATATTCCAAGGAAGGCTGTCCAGAAGCATATCATAGGGCTTCCGGGCCACCACGAGTTCCCAGCGATCCTCCAACTTGTAAAGCCGGGCTTCCCGCTTCAGGAAGGTCTCCCGGAAGGTATTCGGGCGGGTTGTTTTCATCTTTTCCCAGTTCCGAATGATCCCCTGGAGCATTTTACCGCACAACTCCTCCTCTTCAGGTGTAAGTTCGATACTGGCCGGTACCTGGAAGTCAAGCGCTGCGCCGCAGAGCAGTTTGTTCAAGGCGAGCTGATGTTCCTCCATCTCTGTTTTTCCCGTCACCAGGTATTCCGTCAGTCGGATGGCGCGTGATAGTTCCTCTTCGCCCAGGAACGTTTTGCCATCCGAAAGTCCAAGTCGGGTGAACAATCGCCCAAGATAGGGCCAGAGGATCACCAGTCCGCCGTTCTGGACCGTGATGCCATCGACCGGATTGGAATCCGAGTCGGGCTCGTTCATCCGGGGACCTTGTTCTTCTTCCAGGGGCATGGCAAGTCGTCGTTCAGAATCCGCCGGCGCCTCGATCAATGCCGGAACAAGCGCCTGGAGTTCTTGCCAAAGGATGCGTTCTGCCGGGGTAAAAGCGGACAAGTCAGGGTGCCTCAACCTCAACCACTGTCGATCATCCAACACGCCTGTAACCTGCTCCAGGAATCCCTTCAGCAGCTGAATGACATGTCCGGGAATTGGACGGGTTTGCGACCACCAGGCCAGCACCCGCTCCTGACGATCTCGGACGGATCGGGCGCCTGTCGCCCTCCAGATATCAATACCAAAACGCAGACGCATCAGCCCGGTGAAGTCTCTGAGCGCGTCGCTAAGCCCCGGCAGTATCCATTCATAAAGATCAGTTTCATCCCCACGATCGAACAGCTCCCGGATCCTTTTTCGGGCCATCCGGTGCTTTGCATATAGAAAGATTGTGGCCCTCAAATCCGGATCACCGGCAGCCAGGTGCTGTCTAATCCGAAGGTACAATGCCGCCAGTTCCTGTTCACCGGCGTCGGGATGCAGCAAACCGGTACGCAGAAAGAAAACCGTCAACGCATCCGTATCGGGCAGACGTAGTCCCCGATCCTTCAATTGTCCACGGATGACATACTGCAGGAACGGAGATCGCGTGGCCCTCCACGCTGTCCTGGGCATGGCCGACAGGGTTCGCCGGGTGAGTTGTGCGAAGGTGGGAATGACAAGGGCCGCACGTAAAAAAGCCTCCGACTGCCCTATCGATCCGCTTCCTGAGGTCGCAAAGAACCGACGCCATGTTATTAAAAACCGCATCAGCTCGGATTGCCTCACCCGGGTATGAATGGCCAGATCCATAAAGACTTCCAGGTACCTGCGTAGGGCGGCATCCGTCGTCTTCTCCATCAGGCTGGTAAAAATATATGTCGACAGCTCTTCCGGTCGAAAAAATTCCAATGCCCGTGGCACCAGGCTTTCATGCAGTGACGGCAGGCTCAGAAAGCCGGCAGCCCCCGCAGTCCTGATACCGGCTACCAATCGTTGCTCAACAGCATCAGTTGTCTCCTCACCGGCGGGCACCGGCATGATGCCGCTTTCCAGAAAATCCAGCACTTCCGGAGATAGTTGCATCACACCAGGCTTCTGCCAGCGGCCGGCTGATGATGACCGATCAGCTGACATGTCTGATTCCGACCAGTTGACGGGCCATATTGACAGCAGTTCATCCGCCGTGATACCCGACCGGGTGGACAGCAGGTCTGCAGCCATCTTCAGGAAGACAGGCGGCACGCCATCGATTCCTTCGGCCAGCACATCCTCTGAAATAATCCCCCGACGCAACGCATCAGGCAACCCCAGCTGGCGGAACAACTCCACCTGCAAGCGTCGCGGGGTTTGGTATTGCCAAAGTCGATGGGTAAACATCACTTTGATGATGGCCGCCGCAGATTGCAGACGGTCGGGATAAATACCGGCTGACTGCAGAAAAACCGCCCAGTTTTCTATGATGCGACGAAGGTCAACCGTGGGTGATATTCGCGTCAGCAAGGCCGACATGGCCGGGGCTGGAAGGGCCCTTATGAGTCTCTCCGCCGCACGAATATTCCAGCTTCGGCCGGTGACCCAGCTTTTCAATGCCGACAAGATCCGGGCCGCATCCCTGCTTCCCGGACGCCACAAGGCTGCCAGGGCTTCCGGAGTGATGGTGCCCCTAAGCAGCCCCTCCTCGAATGAGATGTCCTGAATCTTCGGTGTTTGTTTATCTTTTATTTCCGCTGCAGGAAGGGGTAGCTCGATGCCGCGCGATTGCAGGTGCTGCTGTAAGATGATTTCAGGCATTCCTGTCCGGATGAGTCGATCATAGATGCCGCGAATCACTTGGGCCGGCTTCGATCCATCAAAAAACGCTTGCGCATCAAGCCATGCGCGATGCAGTTCATCGGTATCAGGCGAATCGGCAGTGATGGCACTGAGCATCGATTCCACCAGCGATTTAAACCGCTGTCTGCGCGTTCCGGCAGACGACTTGATGGCCAGTCCGCGCATCCAGATGGCCAGGACTCGCTGTATCCCGCGGGAAGCATCCGGCGTAGATTTAGCCAATCCAAAATACAATTCCATCCAGTCTTCCCGGCTCCCTCTGATGGATGTGGTGACATCAGCTGGCTTCAAACCTTCCAAAGATCGATCAAGCGAACGCTGCGGAGCCTGGACTTCGGCAAGGATATCCCACCATGCCAGGCGCCCTGTTTGGCGCATCAATTTCAGGGCGGCCCGGTTCAACGCCGGTCGCCCGGAGGATTTGACCGATGATACCGGTGATTGCAACAAGGCTTCCAGGAAATCCTCCAAACGCCAGTCAGATCCCTCGGACCGATCAAACCAGGCCTGTGCGAGCGTCCGAACCTGATCCCTTCGGAGTCCATAGCGGGCAGCAACCGCCCGGATAAGTTGCGGCCGGTCAAGCAGTCCACTCATCATCACCCCATAACCCTCGCCCGGCTCCGTGAATACCCGCTCGACGGTATTCCCAATGCCTGCCAGTCGCTTCAGATAATCCGGGTGCGATGCAGGGTCCGCAGACCTGAGGACATGCCCCACCGGAAATCTTCCGGTATCCAGTATTGCCCGAAGGGTGAGGGCTGCGGAATCGTCTGCCGAGCCATTCCCGGCAGGCCCCAGCAGGGCTCTGTATCGGGCAACCCCGACCCGCTCCGGTCGACCGGAAACCAGTTCCAGCGTCGGGAAGATCTGATCCCGACGTCGTACGCCGATGACCCGGCCAAGCTGTGCCAGCCATTGATCTGCTGTTGTCCCGGTAAGGGTTTCCTTGAATTTGGCAGAAAGCATGCCCGATTGGGATGCCCTGCGCACGATCTCGAACACCACTTCCGACAGTTGGGTCGGTTCCATGTCAGGTGACAGAAAATATGGATAAGCATCCAAACCAGCGAAGGCGGTCAGTTCATTGCGCCCCATGGTCAGCCAGCGGGTCCGCAGCAGTATTTCCACCGCCTGCCGGAAAGTCCTGGAGACCTTTTCTGTCTGCGTGGCAGGCAACACCCTTCGAATCTGCTCGAAAATACCCGATGCATCAGCATACGCGAAAAATTGAGCGAGTTCCGCATCAAAGCGGTGATCATGCAGGATCTCAAGGAGTTTGCCCCGATACCTGGATAGCAGGAGTTCGAAACTGAAGGGGATATTATCAAAAAAACGTTCTCCCACCCCTTGCAGAACCAGATCAAGGTTTAAGATGTGATAGAACCGGAGGATGGCATGTTCACGCCGGACGGCCGCCTTTCGACCACCTCCGGTCCCCTGAGCCACAGGTGCGGGACTGAAATATCCCCTTACATCGGCCAAGGTAGTCGGCAAAGCCGCAGGACCACTTCGCTCAGGTTGCAGGATTGCCCTTACGCGGGCAAAAATCCGTGGCAGACTGAAGGGCATCGTTGATCCTGCCAGGGTTGCCTCCACAAAGATATGACGGGCTTCATCCAACAGCTTTTCAGGATCCCGGCCAAGCCCCGGAGATATGGATGATGAAGTGACCCTTGACCACTCCTGCCCCACTCGATCAGCCTGATCTTCGTACAACAATCTGATCAGCGAAATGAAGAGCGCTGCAGATATCTTTCGTCCCCGGAGCAAGGGCAACAACAATGACTTTACGTGAGATGCCTCGTAATACCAGCGATATGCTGCCAGATGATCCACCAGTTTAAGCAATCCTTCGGCATCAACATCGCCCGATGCCTCTGCGGACAGGTTCAGCGGAGGCAATCCCTGGGACAATTCCGTTGATACTGACACAGCCAGCGCATCCCCGGGATGCACGCCGGCACTGTACCTGAAAGCAAAGACCAAAAAATCAGGTTCCACGCCAAGGTAATCGGACAATCCGGACAGCAAGGCCGGAATATCAGCCGTTTCAAGTGTGAGCTGTGGCGGCGCACTCAGCCGGATATACGTTGATATCAACTCCTGAAGCGCACGGGTATGCCGACCAAACACCTGCGTTCCTTTGATCAGGATCAGTGCACGTACCACAGAACGGGGCAGAATCTCCAA
>JBEEMB010000286.1:0-5022 GCA_041167815.1 Bacteroidota bacterium
GTGAAATACCAGTCACCAGTATTTGTTGGACAGGCTTTGTGCAAGTCTTCTATGGTCTGATAGATCACATGCACGGGTATGTCAACTTCTTCTGGTGTGATAAGTTCTGCAATTTTAGCAGAAATCTGCTCGGTAGAGAAAGGTTTGTATATCTGGCGTACGAGGTTTTCAGCATGCAGTTGTCCGTTGCGTTGCATTTCTTTGCAGCGTGCATATAACTCATCCAGAAGACTGTCGTGGCCATGGTCTTTGAGTAATGCAATGGCTGCCCTGAAGGCGATGAAATCGCCTAGTTTACTCATATCAATACCATAGCAGTCGGGATATCTGATTTGTGGAGCCGAGCTGACGATGATTATTTTCTTTGGAGAAAGTCTGGAAAGCATTCTAACAATGCTTTCTTTCAGTGTGGTGCCACGAACGATGGAATCGTCTATGACTACCAGGGTATCGGTATCTTTACAGACCGTGCCGTAAGTAATGTCATAGACGTGCTGCACCATTTCAGAGCGGTTGGCATCTTCTGTGATGAAGGTGCGCATTTTGACGTCTTTGATGGCGATTTTCTCCACACGAATTTTGCGGTTGATCATTTCGGCAAGTTTTTCCTCGTCGAAATCACCATTCCATGCGGATATTCTTTGAATTTTAACCTTGTTGAGATAATCCTCCATCCCTTTCAACAAGCCATAGAAGGCTACTTCAGCGGTATTGGGAATAAAGGAGAATATCGTGTTTTTCAGGTCATTGTCGATGGCGCCGAGTACTGGCGTACTCAATCCGTAACCGAGTGCAATGCGTTCGCGGTAGATTTTTTCATCATTGCCGCGTGAAAAATAGATACGTTCGAAGCTACAGGCTCTTCTTCCGAGCGGTTCAAGAATTTGTTCGATAGACCAGCTGCCATCAGCCTTGACAATCAGGGCCTGACCTGGCATAAGTTCCATCACTTCATTTTCTCCCACATGAAACGAGGTGCGAATGGCAGCTCTTTCTGATGCGCCAACGATCACCTCATCATTGATATAGTAGTAGGCAGGTCTGATGCCATGTGGATCACGAATCAGAAAGGCATCTCCATTGCCAAGCAGACCGGAAACGTGATAACCACCGTCAAAAAGTTTGAATGATTTTTTCAGGATGGATGGAATGGAGAGCGTGCCAGGGTGCATTTCATCTTCCTTGACCTGGAAATGATGCACTACTTCCATCATGGCGGCCAGGTCACTTTGACGTTGAAACGGACCTGGATCGATGTTTACGATATCGAATAGTTCTTCGGTATTGACCAAGTTGAAATTGCCGGCCAGTGCAAGGTTCCGGGCGGGAATTGTGTCGCGTTTAATAAAGGGATGGCAGTATTCGACATTGTTTTTGCCTTGTGTGCCATATCGCAGGTGTCCGAGGAGCAGTTCACCAAGGAAGTTAAAGTGACCTTTCAATAAGCCGGGATGTTTCAGGATATCCGGTTGATGTCTTTCCAGTTCCTTGATTTCCTTGCCTACTTGTGCGAAGAGATCTGCAATTGATTGGGTCGCAATACTCCTCAACCGATGCATAAAGGGATAACCTGGCTCTGTATTCAGTTTTATCGTGGCGATACCTGCGCCATCCTGACCTCGATTATGCTGCTTCTCCATGAGCAGGTACAGCTTGTTCAGACCGTACAGTGCACTCCCCTTTTGCTGCATGTAGTAGGAGAAGGGTTTCCGGAGGCGTATGAATGCTAAGCCGCATTCATGCTTAATGGCATCACTCATAATTCAAACAAAGGTATTGCCAATAATTGATTGGCACGACTGGTCCTCACGGCTGATTGGTAGACCAATGCTGTTTTATTTCTTGACCATGGTACCGAAGGACCGTTGGATGCTTTCGCATGCCTCGAATTCTTTGTCTACCATGATGTAATAGGTCGGAAGCTTATTGATGAACCAACGTTCCACGGCTTTATTCTTCTTTTCTTCCAAAGCACGAATGGCAATCTTGTTGTAATCGTCCTTCATGTTTTCGCGGTGTGGTTCAGTCTTACTGCGCAGGTTTACGATGCGGACACCCACTTTCTCTCTTTCATCCTTGAACACGAGGGGAGCTGAGAACTCTCCAATTTTGAGTTTATTAAGGTCATTGACAAGATCCTTATCCAGTTCGTCGATGGTCACAAAAGAACCTCCTGCACCACTGATTAAGCCGGCGGTAAATTTGCTGTTTTCATCTTCACTGTATTTGTCTACGGCTTCGCCGAAGGCTATGGTACCTGCGATGAGTTTAGAACGGACACTGTCCAGTTTGATGCGTGCGGCCTGGATGTCTTCTTCCGTGATCTGCGGAACCCGTAGAATATGTCTGATGACTGCATCATCCCCATTTCGACTGACCATCTGGATGATATGGTAGCCGAATTTTGATTTAATTATAGGGGAGATTTGACCTTCTTTTAGTCTGAAAGCACCGTTTTTGAAATTCGGATCCCATTGCTTGTCGTTCTTGTTGATCTCATACCTTCCGCCACCTTGTTTGCTTCCCGGATCTTCTGTGTACAGTCTTGCCAGTGTTTCGAAGGATTTCTGACCTGATTCGACTTGTTTTTTATAATCCAGCAACTCGTCGATCGCGAATTTCTCCAATTCTCGACCTGCTTTAGGGTAAACGACAATCTGTCCGACTACCAATTCCATTTCATAAAACCGAAGACTGTCTTTTGGGATCTTGTCGAAGTAGTTCCGCACTTCTGTCGGGGTGATTTTGATGCCTTCCACAATGCTTTTACGCATTGATTGTGCCAATCTGCCTTCGCGGATGGACTTTCTGAAGTCTTCTTTCACCTGATAGATGGTTCGTCCGGCAATCTGTTCAAAAGCTTCTTTACCACCATATTGCATGATGAAGTAGCGAACGCGCTGATCGAGTTCGGCTTCTACTTCTTCATCGGAGACGGGCAGGGAGTCTTTTTCTGCCTGAAGGATCAGTGCCTTGTCTGCCATCATTTTTTCCAGCAGAAAGCATTCGGCATTTGGAGGTACTTCACCACCCTGACGTTTAATATCATCAATGTAGTTGATGATTTCTGATTTCAGGACGATTTTGTCTCCTACGATTCCGGCAATTTTATCGGCCAGAACGCGTGCAGATTGTGCCTTTGTGGTCATCAAGGAGCCGATGAGCAGGGCGGAGCAGAGCAGCGCTTTTTTCATACGTAAATATCCACTTCAGAACCCGCCGGTCACTGACCGGCGGGCCTAATGTTTTCTTAAAATTCCGGAGGCTGACTTCGAAATCAGAGGGTACGACGTACTTCCTCTTCTTCGAAGGCCTCGATGACGTCACCTACACGGATATCGTTGAAGTTCTTGATGGTCAAACCGCATTCCATGTGGTTTACAACCTCTTTCACATCATCCTTGTAACGTTTCAGGCTGCCCAGTTCAGCGGCCTGACCTTCGCCTTTGGGATATTCAACGATGCCATCACGAATGATCCTGATTTTACTGTTCCGGCTGATTTTTCCATCCAGTACAAAACAACCGGCGACGGTAGCCTTATCAAATTTGTACACTT
Source organism: Bacteroidota bacterium (assembly GCA_041167815.1). GTDB lineage: Bacteria > Bacteroidota > Bacteroidia > Chitinophagales > Chitinophagaceae > Pollutibacter. Next base: position 3,559 of record JBEEMB010000286.1, read on the forward strand.
CGCGTACTTCGACATTTGCGACGATCTTCTCCTGGATCTTGGGTTCGAGCATCCCTTCCATCGCACTCTTGATCTCTTCGATCGCGTTGTAGATGATGGAGTAAAGCTTGATCTGCACGCCTTCGGATTCAGCAAGTTTGTTGGCTTGCATGCTTGGGCGCACGTTGAAGCCCAGGATGATCGCATCGGAGGCGGTGGCCAGCAATACGTCACTTTCTGTGATTTGACCCACGGCTTTGTGTACCACCCGTACCGCGATTTCTTCGGTAGAGAGTTTCTGGAGTGAGTCACTGAGTGCTTCGACAGATCCATCCACGTCACCTTTGATGATGATGTTGAGTTCTTTGAAGTTACCCAGGGCCAGACGACGACCGATTTCGTCGAGGGTGATGTGTTTTTTGGTTCGCATACCCTGTTCACGAAGGATCTGAGCGCGACGGTTTGCCACATCCTTGGCTTCTGCCTCGTCTGTGTAGACGCGGAATTTTTCGCCAGCCTGTGGTGCACCATTCAGACCGAGGATCAGTACCGGGGTTGAAGGTGGTGCTGTGTCTTCGCGTTTGTTCCGTTCGTTCATCATCGCTTTGACACGTCCATAGTGCTGACCTGAAACCACCAGGTCTCCCTGGTGGAGGGTTCCGTTCTGTACGAGTACGGTGGCGACGTATCCACGGCCCTTATCCAGGGTGGCTTCCACGACGGTTCCGAGTGCTTCGCGGTCTGGATTTGCTTTGAGTTCGAGCATTTCTGCTTCCAGCAGGATTTTCTCCAGCAGTTTGTCGACATTAAGTCCCTGCTTGGCTGAAATTTCCTGGTTTTGGAATTTACCACCCCATTCTTCTACGAGGATGTTCATTCCGGACAGTTGTTCGTATATCTTCTGCGGGTTTGCTCCGTCCTTGTCAATCTTGTTGACTGCGAAGATCATGGGTACGCCAGCTGCCTGAGCGTGGCTGATGGCCTCGCGGGTTTGTGGCATCACCGCATCGTCTGCTGCGACTACGATCACAGCGATGTCGGTGACTTTCGCACCCCGGGCACGCATCGCGGTGAATGCTTCGTGACCGGGCGTATCAAGGAAGGTGATTGTTTTGCCATTGGCCAATGCTACCTGGTAGGCTCCGATGTGTTGGGTGATACCACCTGCTTCACCGGCTACCACATTGGCGTTTCGGATATAGTCAAGCAAAGAGGTCTTACCATGGTCAACGTGACCCATGATGGTGACGATGGGTGACCTGGGCTTCAGGTTTTCCGCATCATCTTCTTCATCCTGATCTTCCATCTCCATTTGCTTCTCCATGTCGATGAATTCGACTTCGTAGCCGAATTCGCCCGCCACAAGTTCGATGACTTCTGCATCGAGGCGCTGGTTGATGGATACCATGATGCCGAGGCCCATACACTTGCCGATGACTTCCGCGAAGCTGACGTCCATCAGGTTGGCGAGTTCGCTCACGCTGA
>JBEEMB010000062.1:0-2732 GCA_041167815.1 Bacteroidota bacterium
CTGGACAAACTGAATGTGAAGACGATCCACGGCTTCTGTCAGCAGGTGATGAAAGAGTATTCATTTGAGACGGGACAGGTATTCGGAGCGGAGACCCTCACACCCGAAGAGCATGATCAGATTTGCGCTGATGCTTTCCATGAATACTGGCGTCAGCGTGTGATTGTATTGGGCGAAGATATCCTGCGCATGTTACTTGCTTCAGGCATGGAGCGCAAAGATGTTTTTGATATGGTCAAACAGGGTATCTCCGGAAAATTGCCTGCTCCGGTAGAAACACTCCCCGGTGATTTCTTACTGCCATCACATCAAAACAGATTGCGTGATCAGCTGGTTGTACTGAACAGTCAGATGGATGCGTTCAGGGAGGAAGCCTATGCCCAGTTCGATACTAACGGTGATGCATACCTGAAATCCTTGAAGGGGCATGCCAGGAATGCTTTTGGGCCGGCCTTGACCGCCCGTGACTGGCCGGCGCTGTTTGATGCCATCATGGCGAAACTCGATAAAGGGTATACCGAAACTACGTTCGGGAGTCTGACGAGCCGCATCAAACAGGCGGAAGCGATCGATATTCAGATCAAGGCGTTTGGCAAACGTGTGACGAATCAAATCACCTGTGCGGCTTTTGATGTGGTCGACCGGGCATTGAAAACGGAGAAGGCGTCGCGCGGCGTCATCACTTTCGATGATATGATCCTGCAACTCGCAGAGGCGTTGCGTCGGGAAGAGGAGTCACACGGTATGGCATTGCATCCTGAAAGTCTGCGCAGCCGGCTCCGGGCCAAGTTCGATGCCGTTTTCATCGATGAGTTTCAGGATACGGATCGTGAACAGTATTACATCTTCGATCGTCTGTTCGGATCTGAAAAGATCCTGTTCTACATCGGAGACCCAAAGCAGTCGATCTATGGCTGGAGAAAAGCGGACATTTTCACTTATTTCAAAGCTGCCTCAAGCGTGGATCATGTCCACCTGATGAATGTCAACCATCGCTCCAACGCTGCGCTGATCAAGGCGATGAATATCTTCTTCAAACCACGTCCGGAGACGGACACCTTCGCCTTCGATGGCGCACCGGATGCGATCGAATATGTGCAGGTGGATTCACCCAACCCGAACAGCAAGGGAGTTTTGCATCATGAGGGAAAACCGGTGGTACCTTTCCGGATCTCACCGTTTAAAAATAAAAAGGGACTGCGCAAAGGATTCCTGTTTGTCATCACCGATCTCCTGCGAGATCCGGGTTATATTATCCTGGAGCAAGGAACCTCACGTCGGGTAGCCCCGAAGGACATCGGCATTCTCGTGCGGACGAACAAGGAAGGTCGCTACATCAAGGAGTTGCTGTCCAAGGTCAGGATTCCCGCAGTAACCATTGATGACTCCAAACTGTTTGATTCCACCGAGGCCAGGGAGCTTTTCTATGTGATGGAGGCCGTAAATGATATCACCCGTGCGAACATCAATCGGGCGTTGTTGACGAGTATTGGCGGCTATGATCTTCAGCGTTTGCGTACGGCCGATGAGGAAGCGATACTGCAAAGATTCCGCAAATACCGAGAGGCCTGGGACACTGACGGTGTATTTGTGATGCTCAGGAGGTTTTTGGCAGACCATGGACTGGAGGGTCTTTTTACGAATAATCTGTTGCCGAATCCTGAACGAACGGTTTCCAATATCTTACAACTGACGGAGATCGTGCACAAGGTGGCAGAGCGCCGGAAGTATGATGCACGCGAGTTGTTACAATGGTTCAAGAAAGGCATCGACGGGGAGATCCGCGATGGCGATGAATATCAACAGCGGATCGAAAGTGATGAAGCTGCCGTGCGCATCGTCACCATACACAAGAGCAAGGGGCTGGAATACAATATCGTGCTTGCGCCACACCTTGATCTGGTTTTCAGGCAAAAGCCCCATAAGACCATCAGCTATCGCGATCCGGCTGATAGTAAATATTACACGATCGAGTCGGATCTGAGCAGTACCGACCAGGAACAGTATTGGACTGAGCAAACCGAGCAGGAAAATCGTCGGTTGTTATACGTGGCCGTGACGCGGGCCAGGATGGCTTGTTTCATTCAGGCATCAACGGCCGGATACTATGGACTTTCTTCGTTGAGGTATTTCAGGAATGAGCTCGCAGCTGTTGCACCAGCTCAGAACGATATTGATATCAACTGGGAGATTGATCTTGACAATCGCACCATGTTGCCGGCAGCTGCAACGACGGTTCAGCAGGTCAATCGCGTATATGCTGAAGCGCCATCGTTCACCGGAAACCTGCGTCAGCGTCTGTGGCGCCGCACCAGCTACTCCGGTCTGAGTCCGGAACACATGCCTGCGCCATCGCCCAAAGCGGAAGGTTTTGAGTCGACTTATGATGAGTTCGTGTTCCGCACCATCCGTCGCGGAGCGCATACCGGTAACCTGATCCACTACATCTTCGAGCGGATCGATTTCCGTCGGCCGGAACAATGGTCAGGTGTTATCGACAAGGCCATCCGAAGGCTGTCCGGAAAGCAGCCCGACAGCTTCATGGAACAGATGAAGGGGATGCTGCTGCAGGGAGTCGAGACGGTTATACACCCCGATTCCGGACTGAAGCTCAACCTGGTTTCCTGGGAGGATCGACTCAGTGAACTTGAGTTTGATTTCCCGCTGACGGAATTCGTCACCAACCGGCTCGGCGCACTCGCGGATGGCACCGATACGCCTTTCTCCATCAA
>JBEEMB010000164.1:0-3197 GCA_041167815.1 Bacteroidota bacterium
CACGGCATTGGATACGAACCGTGAAGTGTATGACTTCCTGGCGTCCATCTCAAATAAATACGGCATTGGCTTTTGGAAAGCCGGTGCGGGCATCATTCACCAGGTAGTGCTGGAAAACTACGCGTTTCCGGGTGGCATGATGATCGGTACGGATTCGCACACGCCGAATGCGGGTGGACTCGGTATGGTGGCCGTGGGTGTTGGCGGTGCAGACGCCGTTGACGTGATGGCGGGCCTGCCCTGGGAACTGAAGATGCCGAAACTCATCGGTGTGAAACTGACCGGTAAGATGAACGGATGGACATCTGCAAAAGATGTCATTCTTTGGGTTGCGGGACAACTGACCGTGAAAGGCGGTACGGGCGCGATCGTTGAATATTTCGGAGAAGGCGCCGACAATATCAGTGCGACCGGAAAAGGTACCATTTGTAACATGGGTGCTGAGATCGGAGCGACCTGTTCTGTCTTTGCCTACGACGAAAAGATGGCGGGCTACTTGAGCTCCACCGGTCGCGCAGAAGTGGCCGAGCTGGCCAACGGCATCCGCGAACATCTGCGTCCGGATGATGATGTTTATGCACATCCAGAAAAATATTACGACCAGGTCCTCGAACTGAACCTCGACACCCTGGAGCCATACGTGAACGGTCCGTTTACCCCGGACCTGGCCACCCCGGTATCCAAGATCAAGGAAGCCGTGGAAGCCAACGGATGGCCCGCGAAACTCGAAGTAGCCCTGATCGGATCCTGTACGAACTCTTCCTACGAAGATATCAGCCGTTCTGCATCCATTGTAAAAGATGCGGTTGAAAAGGGACTGAAGGCGAATTCCGAATTCACCATCACCCCCGGCAGCGAACAGGTGCGTTACACCATCGAGCGCGACGGTTTCATCGCCCAGTTCGAAGAAGTGGGTGGTGTGGTGCTGGCCAATGCCTGCGGACCCTGCATCGGACAGTGGGCCCGTCATATCGACGATCCGAACCGGAAGAATACCATCATCACCTCCTTCAACCGGAACTTTGCCAAGCGCAACGACAGCTATGCAGGCACCCACGCCTTTGTAGCGTCTCCTGAGATCGTGACGGCCATGGCCATTGCGGGCACCATCGCCTTCAACCCGCTGACCGATACGCTGACCAACGCCAACGGTGAAGCCGTTAAACTGGCGGAACCCACCGGATATGAACTGCCTCCCCGCGGATTCGCCGTGGAAGATGCGGGCTATCAGGCGCCTGCAGCAGACGGAAGCGGTGTTCAAGTGGTAGTGAGCTCCGAATCCAAGCGTCTCCAGCTGCTCGAAGCATTCTCTGCCTGGGAAGGCACCGACCTGAAAGGGCTGAAACTGCTGATCAAGGCGAAGGGCAAGTGTACCACCGATCACATCTCCATGGCGGGTCCATGGTTGAAATTCCGTGGTCACCTCGACAACATTTCCAACAACATGCTGATCGGCGCGATCAACTTCTTCAACGAGAAGACAGACAACGTCAAGAACCAGCTGACCGGTGAATATGGTGCCGTTCCTGCCACCCAGCGTGCATACAAAGCCGCAGGCATTGGCAGCATCGTGGTAGGCGACGAGAATTATGGTGAAGGATCCAGCCGCGAACACGCTGCCATGGAACCACGCCACCTCGGCGTACGTGCCATCCTGGTGCGCAGCTTCGCACGGATCCACGAGACCAACCTGAAAAAGCAGGGTATGCTCGCGCTGACGTTCGCTGACAAGGCCGACTACGACAAGATCCAGGAAGATGACAGCATCGACATCAACGGATTGTCCACTTTCGCACCGGGCCAGCCGCTGACCGTGGTCTTAAACCACGCCGATGGCAGCCGCGACGAGATCGTGGTGAATCATACCTACAATGAGCAGCAGATCGAATGGTTCAAGGCCGGTGGTGCCCTGAATGTGATCCGCAGCCAGGTAGGCAAGTGATAACAGCCTGTTTAATCTTTTCATGCCATCCGTCAAAAGCGGATGGCATTTTCTTTTGTGTTCCGTCGTAGATTCGTTACTTCATCGACATTCAAAAAGTCTCCTCATTATGAAAAGACTCTTGCCATTCCTGCTGGTGCTTTCGTTACCGGCTTTCGCCCAAAAGACACAGAAACCCGTCATCCACGGAAAGAACTGGATCGCCATCACCGGAAAACCACTGGCAGCAACGGCTGGTGCCACCATCTTCTCGCAAGGGGGCAACGCGGTGGACGCCGCTTGTGCCATGATGGCGGCCACCTGCACGATGTGGGATGTGTTGAGCTGGGGCGGTGAAGCCCAGGCGCTTATCTGGCATCCGAAGCTGAAAAAAGTCATCGCCATCAATGCGCTGGGCGTTGCACCTACCGGCGCCACACCGGAATTCTTCAAAGGCAAAGGGTTCAGCTATCCTCCGGAATATGGTCCGTTGGCAGCTGTTACACCCGGCATCCCCGGCGGCCTCTGCCACATGCTCTCCAACTATGGCACCATGAGTCTGTCACAGGTGCTGAAACCCGCCATGGAACTGGCGGCAGGATATCCGATCGAAGGAGAAACCGCCAACAGCATGGAACGGGGCAAGGATAAGATCAAGCAATGGCCCTACTCCAAAAAGGTTTTCCTGCCTCATGAAGGGCAAAAGCGGGAGGCACCGGAAGCCGGAGAGATCTTCGTGCAGCAGGACCTGCTCAACACCCTGCAGAAGATGGTGGAAGCCGAGCAGCTGGCGCTGAAGAAGGGCAAATCGCGTAAAGACGCCATCCAGGCGGCGTTTGACCGTTTCTACAAAGGAGACATCGCGGAAGAATTCGTGCGGGGGAGTAAGGAACAGGGCGGACTCATCACCAAAGAAGACCTGGCCAATTGGAAGGTCCTCGAAGAGGAACCACTACACACGAACTACCGCGGTGTGGACGTGTACAAATTGCAGCAATGGACGCAGGGACCAATGATGCTGCAAGCCCTGAACATGCTGGAGCAATTCGATCTCAAAGGGATGGGATATAACTCCGCCAACTATATCCACACCATGACGCAGGTGTTGAATATGACCTTCGCCGATCGTGATTTCTATTACGGAGACCCATATTTCCCACCCGAAGAACCGATGAAAGGTTTGTTGTCGAAAGAATACGCCAAAGAAAGGGTGAAGCAGATGAATATGTCCGCCAATGAGCCAAATATGAAGCCGGGGGACCCCTACCCTTTTGAA
>JBEEMB010000186.1:0-4917 GCA_041167815.1 Bacteroidota bacterium
GTTCCTTGAGCTGGGCCTTCAGTTGAATGCCGGGTTTCCGGTATTCCCGGAGTGTTTTGACATTGACGCCCAACCAGTCGGAGATGATCACATCTGTTGCCCTCGTGAGCAATGATATCGCTTGTACGTGCCGCCAATCGACATCCCTTCGCAGCATATATTCCAAGACTTCGGGCTCGGAGAGGTAGGGCGCAATATCCTCCATGACCATACTGGGATGCCTTTCATCCTCTTTCATATCAATCGTTTTCACAAATTTAGGTATTTTTACCTTTCCGAATAATACCTTTTACCCTTTTATCATCAGTTTACCTGTTTGAGGCTTCATTCGGGATCACGGATACGATGACCCGCTTGTACCTGGTGAGGGCGGGGGTTCCGTCATCTGTCACGCTCAATATGATATGGATTGTCTCAGGAGAAGATACTGCAGGTGCAACAAACCATGCGCGCACCCCATCTGCATCCCGGAGTTGGAAAGACTTGTTCGTTGCTAAAGTGCCCGCTTCGGAATACCAACTCCATTGATATGACAACCTGTTCCCGTCAGGGTCCCGGCTTCCGGCCGCGCTTAGGAAAACGGTATCCCCGGACCGGACGGTTCGCTGATTGCCGTCGGGAAGGGCTGGCTGTGGCGGGTGGTTGGCATCCTTGTAAGCCTTTACACACCAGTCCATTCGCGCGGCGAAATCGTTTTGATAGGCTGTTCTCCACCGCCAGATGGTGGCCTGATCGGTGCGGTAATAATGTCCGTCCACCCCTTTTACTTCGTCTGCGATATTGGTCCAGATGGGTCGGGTTTCGGGTGCTGAGTACCATTTCCGGTAAGGGGGCAGTTCCAGGTTGTATCGACCGCCCCAGCTGCCATAAGCGGGATGTTCGGGGTCTCCGAGTCCATTGTCTATGAGATAGAGGAAGCTGGGGGTATCGCCTTCCATGATAAAGGCCCATGCGGGATATTCCGCGCCGAGCGGTCCGTGGTTGGTCCGAACGTTTTCGAGCAGCCATTGGTTGGAGATGATCGACGAGTCCGCTCCGCTGAACCGATGCCGGCCATCGCCGCTGATGCCTGTCCAGGTGGCGTGGTGATAGGCATTGAGGGAATGGATACCGGGGCTGACGATGTAGAACAGTTCCGGGAAGGTTTTCCTCAGCCAAGGGCCGGAATCGTCCTGATCGCTGATGGCATAGACCCTGAGTTTTGCCACGAGTGCGGCAACCTGGTCTGGCGGACGTGTCGACTTCAGTTTCCATAGCGCCTGTGCCAGGCAGTTTGGCCCACCCCAGATGAGTACCCAGAGCGGTCTGTTGTCAGGCTTGTCCAACGCATTGATGATCCATTCTGATCCTTCCGAATCCTTCTCCTTCCCGACGGCGTTCATGCCGAAGGAGGGAAATCCTTTTTTGATGATGCGCTGCAGGTATTCAGCCTGCGGATATCCCGGCTCATGTCGGGCCAGGTTGTCGCGCACTTTTCCGTATGCGGCCACGATCTCATGCATTCGGGCATCCGCGATCCGGTCTTTCTGGTGGACGGAGGTGGTGGCGATGATGCCTTCGACATCCCAACGGTTGACGTAGGTGAGGAATCTGACAAGCGATTCTGCGTCATCGGGCTCGTTTTCGATGTCGCTGAGGACGATCACCCGGAGTTTTGCGGCGGGAATATCCTGAGCAGACAGCGATGGGATGAAGATTGATGCCAGCGTCATGCAGATGAAAAGCGAAATGAGTCTGAGGAAAGACATGGGTTGTTACTTTTGACAAACAATAAAAGCTGAAAGTGTATATCAAAATACAAAACAACACGGACTATTGCTTAATTTCTTCCCATTGTGAGAGTTCCCTGAAGGCCAGTTCAAAATCAAGTCAACATTGGCTTCTGCCGATATGATCTGTTGGTTTACCGACAGATAGGAACCGCTTACCTATTTCATAAAAGTTAAGCGAGCAGCTCCAGTATCTTCGTCCTCGTCAATTTCCGAAGGAGATCGAACTGATCAAAACGGAAAACATCATCACGCTCAATCAAAAAATCATGGCAGATCAAGGCAATTTTTCGGAACAACAAAGTACAGGTGGAAGATGGTTGAGTGGCCAGCGCCTGTTCGGACTTTTTTTCATTTTCATTGGAGTGGGATTTCTCTTACGGAGATTGGACATCGGTATTCCACAGTGGTTGTTTGGCTGGGAAACCTTACTCATTTTGATTGGATTGTACACGGGTATCAACAATCGATTCCGTGACTTCAGCTGGATGATTCCAATCCTCATCGGATTGGCCTTTTTATTGGACGACATACTACCGGATCTTAATTTACGCAGGATCATCTGGCCGGTGGGCATGATACTGATCGGTGTAGTGGCGCTGATGGGCGGAGGGCGATTCAAGCGTTCGCGTAATCGTCATCATACATTAGCCGAAGAAGTCAGAACGGCCATCATCGGAAGCAGACAGGCCGGTTTATCAGACGGCGAATCTGATCAATCCCAACAAGACTGGCTTGAAGCCACTGCTGTTTTCGGAGGAGTGAAGCGGACGATCGTCTCCAAACGTTTTCAGGGCGGGGAAGTCACATCCATTTTCGGAGGGGCTGAGATCAATCTGGCCTATGCCGATATCCAGGGTGTCATCAAACTGGAGATCGTCAATGTTCTTGGCGGCACAAAGCTTGTGGTTCCGGCACATTGGGATGTTCAAAGCCGGATGACAGCCATTCTGGGAGGCGTGGAGGACAAACGAAACATCAGGCCTGAGCAGATTGACCCAACCCGTTGTTTGATCATTGAAGGCACGAGCCTGCTGGGTGGCTTGGAGATCAGATCATTCTGATGAAGATGGTCCGGCATTACCCGGACATCATGTAAATTCATCCTATTGAATTATCCCCCTGTCGATGCTTCAACGATTGTTCTTCGCCGTTAGTTTGTTGATATGGATGGGTGTGCATATCCGGATCCTTGGGATTTCGGGCATGGAGCCCATTCATATTTGGAGGGAAGTGTTGATACATTACGGACTTCTGGTACCGGTTGGCTGGACGATCGTCATGATCCTGAGGTATCTGAGTCCGACCCGTCGAAGACTGGCAACATTTATATTTATTTTGATGAGCCTCTGGCTTGCATGGATTATCATCTTGCAATGGATGAAGGCTGCATTGATTCCTTCTGCTGCTCCCATTCCTTTGCCATGGAATGATGCGGGATGGTTGATAATGGCATTTTCAGGAGGGGTATGGCTCGGATTGATCATGATGGTGAATATCATCATCCGCATGGATGCAATGCGCAGAGAAGATGCATTGGAACGCGAAGCATCCGTGCGCAGACACATCGAAGCAGAACTGATGTACCTGAGGGCTCAGTTGAATCCTCATTTCCTATTCAACAGTTTAAATGGTATTCATGCACTCATCGGAAGGGATGCGCGCAAAGCGCGAGAAATGACCATCTCACTGGCAGAATTCCTCCGTGGCTCTTTGAGACCGGATGTAAAGGAATGGTCGAGTTTCGAGGAAGAGATGATGCAAGTGGAGCGATACCTCGCCATGGAAAGATGGCGATTTGGAGATCAATTGAAGACCAATATTTCGGTGGATGAAAACACTGCGGGAGCAAGAATTCCGGCATTGCTGATACAACCCCTGCTGGAAAATTCGATCAAATACGGATTCGATGAATCGACCGGTGTATCTGAGATTCAGCTTGACGCCCGTTTAACGGAGAGCATCCTGCAGATCAGTGTGAAAAATAGCTGTACGAATCATTCATATCCGTCGGGAACAGGTTTTGGGCTGACGTATGTGGAACGCAGAATGTATCTGCTTTTTGGCCGTTCCGGCCTGGTACGCCGCGAGCAGCATGAGCATCATCACACCGTTCACCTAAACATCCCGCAACCTGCATGATACCGGTCATGATCATAGACGACGAAAGGCATGGCCGGGATATCATTTCAGAATATCTTTCGGCACATCCGTCATTCAAGGTTATTGCTGAAGCCGCTGACGGATACGAAGCCCTGAAATCAATACGGGAATGCACCCCCGAACTCTTGTTTTTGGATATTCAAATGCCCAGGATCAACGGTTTCGAACTGTTGGAATTACTGGACAACCCACCATCTGTCATCTTTACCACCGCATACGACCAATATGCCATCCAGGCATTCGAAGCGAATGCGGTGGACTATCTCCTCAAACCTTTTTCGAGGGAACGGTTTGACCAGGCCGTCCAAAAATGGTTGATACGCAGGCAACATTCAGTTCCTACGGGTATGGATTGGAATGAAGTCGGTTTTGGCCGCCATCCGGATCGAATTGTTGTGAAATCCGGACATAAGATTGAAGTCATTCCCCTGCACGATATATTTTGCCTTGAAGCTGCTGACGACTACGTCAGGATACATGCGCAACAAGGTATTTTTCTGAAAAAAAGCACCATGGGCGGATATGTGGCACAAATGGAGGGTAAGCAATTTGTCCGCGTTCATCGTTCCTGGATGATCGCCATGACGGCACTGAAGCGGATTGATTTACATGACCCCGATGGCATCATGGCCATCCTCGCAAATGGGCTAAAGGTTCCTGTAAGTCGTCAAGGCTACGCCAAGCTGAAGGTATTGCTTGATTTATGAAGCCTTCGCTCAACCTTGAGATCGATGACAAAACCATCTAACAACATAATATTCAACGAATTGAAAGTGATTAACGGAACAGTTCTGCCAACTTCGATTGCAACGCCTCTCCCCTGAGATTTTTCCCAATGATCACACCATTGGGATCGAGCAGATAATTCTGCGGAATCGCCTGAATGCCATAGCTCACCGCCACTTCATTCTTCCAGTACTGTAGGTCAGAAACCTGTGTCCAGGTCAGTTTGTCATCATCAATGGCCTTCATCCAGCGCTCCTTT
>JBEEMB010000228.1:0-5810 GCA_041167815.1 Bacteroidota bacterium
CAGATTCCACTTTCTTATGAACAGGCTTGTGTGTTGGTTCCTTCGGATGCTCTTCTGTGGTGAATGATGGATTGACATGGGTTGACGCCCGTTGTGCCGGAGGTGCCGCCGCTGGTTGATCAGGTTCTGCCAGAATCATCTTCGGAGGCATGAGGGGTCTGGTTCTGCGCAGTGATTCGGCACATATGGCATTTGGGGATTCATCCTGCTTTTGTTCTTTCACCACCGGATGCTCCTCAGTTGACTGCTGAGCTGAGGCGCGTGCGCCGGCAGATTGTTCCTGAACCGCAGGCAAAGGGTTGCCCCATTCTTTTTCTTCTTCAGTCTTCTGCTCGGACTTTGTTTCCGATTGGAGGGGTTCAGAGGGGATTTCCGTCTGAATATATCTTGGCTTAGGTTCCAGTGCCGTATTTCTGGTGTTGACCATACCAGCCATCATCATCTCCGGGCCCGGGGGTTTTTCAGCCAGGGGAGGGTCTGCCGGGATTTCTGTTTGAATGTAGTACCTCCGGCCTTTTTCTGCCCTGGTTTCCTGGTGAGTTTCCTGGCTTGTTACTGAAATTTCTTCGGTGGGCTTTTGACTGATTTCCTCTGTCGTAGTTGAAGTTGTTATTTCAGAAGCGTCCTGAATCGAATCTGAGGTTGCCGGCACAATTTCAAGCAGGTCCTCGGTTTTGTTGATGTTGTTGCCGATTGATTCAGCTTCTGTGGCAACAGGTGAATCAGGGGTGACTGGTTGTTGAATTTCTTCCTGGCCGGACCAATCGCGGGAAGGTTCAGGATATGTATGCTCGGTCAGCCCCATGCTCAGCTGGGTCTGTACAGGCTGGGTGGCAGAAGAGGCATTGCCGTGTCTGGCAGCCGATTTTTTTTCAGCCCGCTGGGGTTGATTCGACGGCTTTTCCGGCGCGGGTAAGTCACCAAAGAGATCCAGTTGTGTGAACATCGAGCCGGCAAATTAGGCAAACACTATTGATGGGTTATCAAAACTTTTCAACAGTGGTGGAGGATTGTCGGTATGATGCGCGCATCAGTCAAATGACTGGTTGCCGGAGGCGGCCATTTTCAGCATTTGCTGGAATTGTTCCGGAGAGAGATCGTTGTAGAAGAAGTAAACGGGATCGAGGTGCTTGCCGTACTTTTTGACTTCATAATGCACATGCGGGCCGGTCGATTTTCCGGTATTTCCAACCCATCCAATTACTTCTCCGCGTTTTACATAAGTACCGGGCTTGACTTTGATCCTGTACATGTGCCCGTAAAGTGTCTCATAGCCAAAGCCATGGTTGATGATCACATGGTTTCCGAATCCGTTGCCCAGGTTTCCGGCAGTTGCTACACGCCCGTCCGCCGTAGCGAAAATGGGGGTGCCTTGTGGAGCTGAAAAGTCCAGTCCAGCATGGAATTTGATTGTTTTGTACACAGGATCTATCCGCTGTCCGAAGCCGGAGGCTATGCGCTTGAGGTTGCGGTTGTCGACCGGTTGGATGGCAGGGGTGGATGACAACAGTTTTTCTTTGTTTTTGATCATCCCTTCGATCTCTGCGTATGATTTCTCCTGGAAATTCATCCGACTGACGATGTTGGACAAGGTTTTGTTGAGTGAGTGCGCCAGCTGGTTTTCATCCATGGCAGAAACGAGCCGGATTTCTTCCGCCATTTCAAGTTCCTTTGAGCGGGCGCTATCCGGAACAGGATTTGCTTCGAAAATGGTGCGGTAAACCTCATTGTCTCTTCGCTCCAATTCGCGCATCTGCTTGTCGATTTTCTTGAGTTTCCCATTCAAGACCTCAAAATCTTGCAAGGCACGATCGTACTGCATGCGCATAATGCGCTCTTTGGGAGAATCGAGGTATTTGAACGCGAAGGCAACAATGAGCATACCGGTCACGGACGCCGTAGCGATGAAGCCAAGCACACGCAGGACGACTACCTTGAAGGGTACGTCCAACCGCTCGTATCTGAGGGTGCTGGGGTTGTAATAATATTTTACTTTCTTCATGACGCCGGGAAAGTACCTCGATAAGCAATGCCTTTCCCTTGAGAAACGCCAAATCGCTTACTTTTGTATTTGATGCGGGCAAATATAGTCCATGCAGCAAAAATCGGCCCATTTTTAACAACACACCTTTCCATGACTTCGGCTGACATCAGACAGAAATTCCTAGATTTTTTCGCTTCCAAGGGTCACCATATCGTTCCTTCCGCCCCAATCGTAGTGAAGAACGACCCTACACTTCTATTCACAAATGCGGGCATGAACCAGTTCAAGGATTATTTTCTGGGGAACCGTCAGCCGCCATACCGTCGGGTGGCCGATACGCAGAAGTGTCTGAGGGTAAGCGGCAAGCACAATGACCTGGAAGAGGTTGGGGTGGACACATACCATCATACGATGTTCGAAATGCTGGGCAACTGGAGTTTCGGAGATTATTTCAAGCGCGAGGCTATTGAATGGAGCTGGGAGTTGCTCACGGAAGTCTATGGTATTCCGAAAGAAAGGTTGTATGCATCTGTTTTTGAAGGTGACCAGGCGGAGGGGATACCTGCTTCCTCCATCGCCCTTGAAGTGTGGCGTGGCATTTTGCCTGATTCGCAAATCGTCTTTGGGAAGAAGAAAGATAATTTCTGGGAAATGGGCGATACAGGCCCATGTGGACCGTGCAGTGAGATACATGTGGATTGTCGCCCGGACGCGGAGCGTGCCGAGGTCCCCGGTCATCTGTTGGTCAACAAGGATCATCCACAGGTGATTGAGATCTGGAACAATGTCTTCATTCAGTATAACCGTCTGAAGGATGGCCGCCTGGAACCATTGGAGCAAACACATGTGGATACAGGCATGGGGCTGGAACGTCTGGTGCGTGTCTTGCAGGGCAAGATGTCCAATTATGACACGGATCTTTTTTCCGGTACGATCTCTGCGACTGCTTCCATCACAGGGAAAATCTATGGAGGCGGGTCGGGTCGTCAGGATGTCGCTTTCCGGGTCATATCAGACCACATTCGTGCCATCGCCTTCACTATTGCAGACGGTCAGCTACCATCGAACAACGGGGCCGGCTATGTCATCCGGCGAATCCTCCGCAGGGCGGTCAGATATTATTATTCTTGGCTTGATTACAGAGCGCCCTTGTTATGCCAGCTATTACCGCAGCTTGCCGAGCAGTTCAAAGACGTCTTTCCGGAGCTTAAGGCCCAGCTCGAATTTGTCGCCCGGGTCGTCAGAGAAGAGGAAGAGTCTTTTCTGCGTACCCTCGAGAAAGGACTCCGTAAGATGGATGACATCCTCGATCGTGCGCAACCCGGCAGTGCCATTGAAGGTCCGGCGGCCTTTGAATTGTATGATACTTTCGGATTTCCGATCGATCTGACACGACTGATCGCTCAGGAACACGGACATACGGTCGATGAGCCGGGATTCGAGCGGGAGATGAAGAGTCAGAAAGATAGAAGCCGTGCTGCTACAGCTACGGATACGGAAGACTGGATCCTGGTTTCAGATGAGATGACTGATGCCCATGCTTTTGTGGGCTACGACCAACTCCAAACCACATCTAAGTTGTTGCGCTATCGGCGGGTTCGAGCCAAAGGCAAGGATTCCTACCAGTTGATATTGGACCGCACCCCCTTTTATGCGGAGAGTGGGGGACAGACTGGTGATCAAGGCTGGATAAAGATCGGAGCAGAGAGGATAACGGTAACGGATACACGGAAAGAGAACGGACTCATCATCCATGTGGTGCAGGATCTTCCTGAGCAAATGGTGACGGAGGCGGAAGCCTTTGTGGATACTTCCAGAAGGCGGGAGATTGCGATGCACCATACAGCCACCCACCTCCTTCATGCCGCTTTACGAAAAGTGCTTGGTTCGCATGTTGCGCAAAAAGGGTCCATGGTTCAGTCAGATGGACTGAGGTTTGATTTTTCTCATTTCGCACGAATGAGCCAGGAAGAATTGGCACAGGTGGAGGCCATCGTGAATGAAAAGATTCGGGAAAATATTCCGGTTGTCATCCGCGAGATGCCGAAGGAGGAGGCCATCGCAGAGGGAGCCATGGCGTTATTCGGGGAGAAATATGCGGACATCGTTCGCGTGGTGACGATCGACCCCGCATTCTCCATCGAACTCTGCGGAGGCACGCATGCGTCCATGACGGGCGCACTTGGTTTTTTTGCCATCAAGGCAGAATCCGCTGTGGCTGCAGGGGTGAGAAGAATAGAGGCAGTCTGCGGTGAGGCTGCAGCGCAATATGTTACCGATCGTTTGGGTGTGCTCAATGAGGTTGGATCCATACTGAAGCAGCCTGTTGATATCGTCAAGGCAGTGACAGGTTTGCAGGAAGAGATTGCGCAGCTGCGCAGGCATGCTGAACAATTGGAATCGCGTATGCTGGTTGGCGTTCGAAATGAATTACTCACCCGGGATGAGATTATTGACGGAGTCGCGTTTATCGGAGCCACCATCCAGGTGTCACAGGCAGACGCCCTCAAGCGTCTCTGTTTCGATCTGCGCAATAATCTAAATGATCACCTGGTGGTACTGACGGCCAATATTGGAGGGAAGGCGCATGTTGCGGTGGGTATTTCTGATACGGTTGTCGCTGCCCGCGGACTTGATGCCGGGAAAATCATCAAAGAGGTGGTTGCACCCTTGATCCGGGGTGGAGGCGGTGGACAAAAGAACCTTGCTACCGCCGGTGGTCAGGATGCCAGCAGACTCTCTGAAGTCCATGATCGTGTCAGATCCTTGTTGTCCTGAGGTGCGCGCCCGGTATTATATGTGACATCAGTCAATCCATCTATCGGTGTCATGGGGTACATTTGCTCCATGTCATCGATGCATCCCAAATATGAGGTCGTCATCGGGTTGGAGGTGCACGCCCAACTTCGGACGGCAAGTAAATTATTTTGCGGCGACTCCACCCGTTTCGGGGCAGAGCCAAACACCCAGGTCAGTCCACTTACGCTGGCTCATCCGGGCACACTTCCATATCTTAACAAGGAAGCCTTGGAGCATGCGGTCAGAATGGGACTCGCTTGTGGCTGTCAGATCACCAGGCAGAGTTATTTTGCCCGTAAGAATTATTTTTATCCGGATCTCCCCAAAGGGTATCAGATTTCCCAGCATCACGACCCGGTTTGTCTGGGCGGGCATATTTCCATTCGTTCGTCGGATGGTACATCCAAGGAAATCCGGCTCACCAGAATCCATCTGGAAGAGGATGCGGGAAAAAGTATTCACGACCAGGACCCATGGCAGACACAGCTGGACTACAACCGGGCTGGGACACCTTTGATCGAGATTGTCACAGAGCCGGATATCAGATCGGCAGAGGAAGCTTTTGCCTTTCTTACGGAAATCCGAAAGCTGGTACGCTGGATTGGGGTCTGTGACGGCAATATGGAAGAGGGAAGCCTCAGATGTGATGCCAATATTTCATTGAGACTCCATGGGGACACCCGATTAGGAACCAGGGTCGAGGTCAAGAATCTCAATTCCATCCGTCATGTGCGAAGAGCCGTGGAAATTGAAGTGGAGCGCTTAGCCGACCTGTTGGACATAGGGGAACAGGTTCGTCAGGAGACGCGCAGTTTTCAGGCTTCAGACGACAACACCTTTGCGATCCGAACCAAGGAAGATGCAGATGATTACAGGTATTTCCCAGAGCCTGATCTGCCTCCTTTTCAGTTTACGGAAGACTGGCTGGAAAAGATGATGGCATCCCTGCCGGCATTACCGGAGGTGATGGTGGACAGATTCCGGACCGAATACGGACTCAATGAATATGACGCCCGACAGTTATGCG
>JBEEMB010000179.1:0-7587 GCA_041167815.1 Bacteroidota bacterium
CCGGCAGATTGATATCCTGGGTTTGGCCGTTGCGATTAACGGTGATCGTTTCACCCAGCAACAGTTCCGCGTTGAGGTCTTCGAAATATTTGACAGGCGTGCCATTCACCGCCAGAATGCGGTCTCCGGTCTGCAGTCCGAGTTCGTTTGCGAGGCTGTCGACACACCATACCCCGTCTTTCATTTCCGTCATCGGGAGTTTGGTTTCCCCCCATTTGTAGAGCACCATGGCGTATATGAGAAAGGCCACAATCACGTTGACGGTCACCCCTCCGATCATGATGATCAGGCGCTGCCAGGCCGGCTTGCTCCGGAATTCCCAGGGTTCGGCTGGCTTCTTGAGTTGTTCCTTATCCATGCTCTCATCTACCATGCCGGAGATCTTCACATAGCCGCCCAGGGGCAGCCATCCCACGCCATATTCGGTATCCCCCACTTTTCTTTTGAAGAGAGAGAACCAGGGATCGAAGAAGAGATAGAATTTCTCGACCCGACACTTGAAGATGCGGGCCGGGATGAAGTGGCCGAGTTCGTGGAGGATGACGAGGATGGAGAGCGACAGGATGAGCTGACCTGCCTGAAGTCCGATGGCCTGCCAGTTTATCTCGAGCAATATCATGTTCATGAGTAAGGGGTGATGGATGCGGCCTGTTAGGTTAAATTGCCGGAACCGTGCTGTTTAAAGGTCGAGCAGTGTGGCTGCAAAATTACGCGCAGCTGCATCGCTTTCAAAATAATCCTGAAGCCCCGGGCGGGGGATGAATTCGATGCGCGCCATGGTTTTTTCAATGAGATCAGTCATTTCCAGGAAACCAATCCGGTTGCGGAGGAATCCGTAGACAGCGATCTCGTTCGCGGCATTGAGTACGGCGGGCGCGTTGCCTCCCTTGAACATGGCATCGGTCGCCAGGGACAGGTTGCGGAAGGTCTTGGTATCCGGGGGCTCGAACGTAAGGGTGGCCGATTTGGTGAAATCGTATCTCGGAAAATCATTGGAGATCCTGTCGGGATAAGCCATCGCATACTGGATCGGCAGCTTCATATCCGGCAAGCCCATCTGCGCCTTGATGCTGCCATCCTCAAACTGCACCATGCTGTGGATGATGCTTTGCGGATGCACCACCACCTGGATCTGTTCCGGCTTGATGTTGAACAACCAGCGGGCTTCAATCATTTCAAGCCCTTTGTTCATCAGGGTGGCGGAATCAATGGATATCTTGGCACCCATCGACCAGTTGGGGTGGCGAAGGGCATGCTCTTTACGGATATTGACCAGATAGTTAGGCTTCCTTCCGAGGAAAGGTCCACCGGAGGCTGTAAGCACCACTTTTTCAATCCGGTTGCGGGTTTCTCCCACCAAACACTGGAAAATGGCGGAATGCTCGGAGTCTACGGGAATGACAGGCACCTGACGGGCCACGGCGAGCTGCATGACGATATCCCCGGCCACCACCAGGGTTTCTTTATTTGCAAGTGCAATGGCCTTACCCTGATCGATGGCCCGTAGGGTCGGCTTCAATCCCGCAAAGCCAACGATGGCAGCCAGCATCATATCGTAGTCGTCGTCCGCAGCCGCTTCTTCGAGGGCTTCGACCCCGGCCAGGACGCGTATGCCATGAGAAGTCAATGCATCCCTTACAGCCTCATATCTTCTCTCCTCTCCGATCACTACGGTGTGCGGTTTGAAACGAATGGACTGTTCGATCAACAGATCGTGATTTGAATGAGCGGTAAGGATGGATACCTCGAAAAGTTCAGGGTGTTCCCGGATCACATCCAGGGCCTGGGTACCTATGGATCCGGTGGATCCGAAAATGGCAATGCGTTTCCGCCTTGCGGCGGGCCGGTTGGCTCCCTGGATGGATGAAGACTGAGATGCGCCCTGATTCATGATTGTGCTTGTGTATGCTGCTTAATGGGTGTTTTCCTGAAAACCGGCCAAGGCATCAGCGAGTTTTCTGTCGTTGCTCAAACGGGGGACTTTGTTCTGTCCACCCAATTTGCCGATAGATTTCATATATCCGATGAAAGCATCGCGTTTAAGTGGTCGTATCACCAACGGCCGCAGGATGTTTCCCCGGATCAGATCATCGTAATAAATATTCTTTGCCCGCAGGTTCTCATCTACCAGTTGGGAGAAGGATGCCAGGTCTTCAGGCGTCTCTTCAAATTCCACAAACCATTCATGGCAGGAATTGCCATCTCCCGGCCGGATCAGTGGGGCTACCGTGAATTCCACAATGCCGATACCTGCGGATTTGGCCGCCTTCATCAGACTGTACTCCACTTCCTCTCCGATCACATGTTCGCCGAAGGCAGAAATGAAATGCTTGATTCGACCCGTCACTTCTATCCTCCAGGGATTGGTTGACAAAAACCGTACCGTATCTCCGATATTGTACCCCCAAAGGCCGGCATTGTTGTTGACAATCAGGGCGTAATTGACGCCTGTCTTCACTTCCGCCAGGGACAACCTGGTCGGATTTTCCGAAAATATTTCCTGTGCAGGCACGAATTCGAAGAAAATCCCGGAGTTTGTATTGAGCAATAAACCGGCATCATGGTCCCGCGTGTCCTGGAATGCAAAAAATCCTTCTGAAGCCGGGAAGGTCTCGAGGGTGTCGACTTCCCGACCGATCGTCTGCATCAGATTGTCCCGGTATGGCCGGAAGTTGACGCCTCCGTGCACCATGATGGAGAAATTCGGAAACAACTCCTTCACCGGTTTGCCGCTTTTGCGCACCAGTCGGTCGAAATACATCTGCATCCAGGGTGGGATACCGCTGATCAGAGCCATGTCCTGATCGATGGTTTCGCCGATGATCCGGTCGAGTTTTTCTTCCCAGTCCTCCACGCAGTTGGTTTCATAGCTGGGCAGCTGGTTGCGGCGCAGGTAACTGGGGATATGGTGGTTGACGATCCCGCTCAGTCGTCCGGTGGGCACGCCGCCGATCCTTTCCAGTTCAGGGGATCCGGAAAGAAAAATCATTTTACCATTGGCAAAGGCATGGTTGCCGGAATCTGCCATGTAACATAGCAGGGCGTTCCGGGCTGTGTTTATATGATTGGGAATCGACTCACGGGTGATGGGGATATATTTAACACCGCTGGTGGTTCCGGATGTCTTGGCAAAATAAATTGGTTGCCCCTTCCAAAGCACATTGTGTTTCCCTTCCTTGATCCGTTCGATCCAGGGCTTGAACTGTTCGTAGTCGCGGATAGGTACGGCACGGGTGTAGGCCGCGTGATCATGAACTTCACCCAGGTGATGGTCCTTGCCGAACTCGGTGGACTGACCTGCCTTGAGCAAATCCTTGAATACCTGATGCTGATCTTCCAGCGCCGTGGTCATCCCCTTTCGAATCTGCTTGTGGACGTAGCTGGCGAACGGACGGGCCAGGAAGGATTTTATCTTCATGAATGAGGACGCGTTGAACAACAAATATACCGAGGGAAGAAAAGAAATATAGAAGAGCAGAACTTTTTTTCGTGCTTATCTTTGTAATCGGATGAAATCCCCTACCTTTGCCATCCTAAATTTTGGAAAATCATGTTCGCAGTAGTAAAGATAGCCGGTCAGCAATTCAAGGTGGAAGCAGGCCAGAAACTGTACGTTCCCCATCTACAGGGTAACGCAGGCGACAAGGTAACTTTCTCCGATGTGTTGCTGGTTGACAATGGAGGAAATATCTCCGTCGGTGGCGATGTTACGGTGAAAGTCAATGCCGAGATCGTAGGCGAGCGCCAAGGCGATAAGGTCATCGCTTTCAAGATGAAGCGTCGTAAGGGTTTCCGCAAGAAAATCGGTCACCGCAAGCTTTACACTCACCTGAAGATCGAAAGCATCGCTTGATGCCCTCTTTATAAATCATTTTAAAACGAACGACCATGGCTCATAAAAAAGGTGAAGGTTCCGTTAAGAACGGCCGTGACTCTGAAAGCAAACGTCTCGGTGTTAAGATATACGGTGGTCAGCCCGCCCTCGCCGGCAACATCATCCTCCGTCAACGCGGTACGGTCTATCACCCCGGCAAGAACGTCGGTGTAGGTAAAGACTTTACGCTTTTTGCGCTCTCCGACGGAGTCGTTGAGTTCCGCAAGACACGCGGCGACAAAACGGTAGTATCCGTTGCGGCAGTCGAAGTGGCAGGCTAAGCGGCAATTTTGTCATAAAAATTTTGCAGGATATGAAAGTGTAACTACTTTTATCCTGCATTTTTTTTACCAACCCATTAAATTTCAACGACATGGCCACTGCAAAAAAAGCCGCCAAAAAGGCAGCGCCTAAGAAAGCCACCGCGCCCAAAAAGGCAGCCGCTCCGAAAAAGGCAGCTTCAAAAAAGGCCGCAACACCCAAGAAGTCGGCGCCTAAGAAAGGGGCTCCGAAAAAAGGGGTTGCCAAAAAATCAGCCGCGCCTAAAAAGGCCGCTGCTAAAAAAGTGGTCGCTAAAAAAGCCGTTGCTAAGAAGTCACCCGCCAAAAAGGCCGTCGCCAAAAAGGTTGCGGCACCCAAAAAGGCCGCTGCTAAAAAAGCGGCTCCGAAAAAAGCTGCTGCACCGAAAAAAGCAGTTGCGAAGAAAGCCACCGCAGCAAAGAAAGTTGCTGCACCTAAAAAAGCCGCTGCTGCACCAAGGAAAGCCGCCAAAAAAGCATGATGAATTCAGTTCATCTTATAAGTCCCGCCCCGGCGGGACTTTTTTTTGCCCCGCAGCGTACATAAAGCCGACACATGGGTAGTACTTTTGTCATGGCAAAAAGCCGCCAATAACAAAACTTCCGACATGGACAATTACGCCATCGCCGATCAATTCTCCCTGCTGGCAAAACTCATGGACATCCACGGAGAGAACAGTTTTCGGGCCAAGTCTTATGCTTCGGCGGCTTACAATATTGAACAGTTGACCGTAGCACTCGCATCCACAGACCGGCAGGCAGTGGCAGCACTGAAAGGTATTGGAGATTCCACCGCGAAAAAAATTGCAGAAATCCTCGATACGGGAAAATTGCAGGTATTGGATGAACTCATCGGCAAAACACCCCCTGGCGTCATAGCCATGCTGCAGGTCAAAGGCCTGGGTCCCAAAAAAATCTCTACCATCTGGAAAGAGATGGGCATCGAAAGTATCGGAGAATTGCTATACGCCTGTCAAGAGAACCGACTGCTGATGTACAAAGGTTTCGGTGCCAAGACCCAGCAAAATGTCCGGGAGGCGATTGAATTCCTGCTCAGGCATCAGGATAGATTCCTCTATGCCGAACTTGAACCCCTTGTACAGACGCTGTCTGCCCGACTTCAGGCAGCATGGCCAGCACACCGGGCCGAAATCACAGGTGCTTTTCGTCGTCAATGCCCCGAAATGGATCGGATCGAAATCGTGACCACCATCCCTACCGAGGCGCTCGAAACATCCCTTGCATCCGGTGGAGATCATCGTTTCGAACATGCGGAAAATCATCGACTGGTCTGGAAAAAGGAGGAACAACCCATCGTGGTCTTCCACCATTCAACCGCATCAACCTTTGGCACGACCCTGTTTCAAACCAGTGGCACACCAGCCTTCCTGAACACTTGGAACGATGCAGGATTCGAAGTGCCGGATTGCGCGGATGAGGCTGAGATTTTTTTCAAGGCAGGCATGATCAGCATCCCCCCATGCCTGAGGGAATCCGGTGATATCATTGGTCTGGCCAAAGAAGGTCAGGTTCCTGCACTGATCGTCCCGGAGGATATCAGGGGCATCATACACACCCATAGCAACTGGAGCGACGGAAGCCATACCCTCGAAGAGATGGCAGCAGGATGCATGGCACAGGGCTACGAATACTTAGTGATCAGCGACCACAGTCGTGCAGCCCAGTACGCAGGCGGGCTCAGCATCGAACGAATTCAGGAACAACATGCGGCCATCGATGCGCTGAACAAGAAACTAACGCCCTTCCGAATATTTAAAAGTATCGAATGCGACATCCTGGGCGACGGCTCACTGGATTACCCGGATGACATACTTGAAAGCTTCGATCTGGTGATCGCTTCCGTACACTCCAACCTGAAGATGTCTGAAGAAAAGGCGATGTCCAGGCTGATGAAGGCGATCGAACACCCATGTACCACCATCCTTGGGCATCCGACAGGCCGGTTGTTGTTGAGCAGACCCGGATATCCGATCGACCATCAACGGATCATTGAAGCCTGTGCGAAGCATGGCGTGGCCATCGAGATCAACGCACATCCGCGACGGCTGGACCTCGACTGGACCTGGATTCCGGCGGCCATGGAGCAGGGCGTGATGCTGTCAGTGGATCCGGATGCACACGCCGTGGATGCATTTGGAGACGTCAGGTATGGCGTACTGGCAGCACAAAAAGGCGGTCTGACACCGGATTTCAACCTGAGCAGCATGACACTCGAGCAATTTACAGAATGGCTGGAGCGTCGTCGGGGAAACAGACCTGCGTAAGCCTGACATCCCCTCCCGGTCAAATCTTATGTCTGGGAGTTTAACTGTTTGAACGTTTATCAGCCAATGGAAGCCGAATTCGGAATGTAGTTCCCTGCCCGGTTTCAGTTTCGAAGTCGATGGTGCCCTTTTGCTGCTCGACAATACCCTTGCACATGGCCAGACCGAGGCCTGTACCGGAGGACTTGGTCGTGAAGTTGGGGGAGAAAATGCTCGCCCGCATCCCCTCAGGAATTCCCGTTCCATTGTCTGAGATCGCAATGAGTACATGACCGTCAGACCTGGTTTCCGTGATGCTGACTACCCCCTGTCTTCGATCCGGAATGGCCTCTACGGCATTTTGTATCAGGTTTGAAAACAACCGGTTCATCTGGGTCCGGTCGGCATGTACGAGGAGCGGCGACATTTCGAGTGCCAGTTCGATGCGGAAAGACTCATTCATCGAATGGAGGTCTGTAACGGATCGGATGGTATCATGGAGGTCGAAATCTTCCTGCCTGGCACTCCCGATGTTTGCGAATTCAGAGAAATCAGCGGCAATTCGGCTCAGGTGTTCAATTTGCTCAATGAGGGTGACAGACACCTTCGAAGCCAGCTGCGGAACTTGTGGTGCATCCTGCAGGATGGCTTTCTGAAGGTACTGGATGCTGAGTTTCATTGGGGTCAAGGGATTTTTGATCTCGTGAGCCACCTGCCGGGCCATCTCTCTCCAGGCCCCTTCCCGCTCTGTTCTCGCCAAAGCTGTGGCGCTTTCTTCCAGCTTCCGGACCATCCGGTTGTACTGGGCCACCAACACCCCGATTTCATCTTTCCGATGCCAAACGATCTCCTGGTTATGCTTACCCAGACTGATCTCCTGCATTTTCTTTCCGATCCAGCTAAAGGACCTGGTGAGACGCTGTGTGAGCAGCACCGAAATGATGCCCCCTATCAGAAAAACGAATGTGTTCAGGTTGATGAGGGCCACCAAAAAGCTGGAGATCTCCTGTTTCAACCCCCGGGTCGATGCGAAATATGGAATGTTCACATAGGCACTCAATTCACCCTGACGGTTCATGAAAGGCGTGTAAATACTGATGTATTTGAGTTGGCCATAGCGCTCTTCCTGCACAAACTGTACCCGCCGACT
>JBEEMB010000008.1:0-6445 GCA_041167815.1 Bacteroidota bacterium
GAGATTCAGAATTCAAGCGATTCGACTTCGGCCTTCACTTCATGGCGGGATATGAATCTGAGGCCGGATTCATCATCGGCGTAAATTACCTCAGAGGTATCACAAACCTTCGAAATGCGGATAATCATGACTGGCGAAACCATGTACTATCCGTCACCGTCGGCTATGTTTTTGGAGATTGAATGCATTAAAAAGGTCATACGAGTAAATAAAATAAAAATAAAGACACCAAATTGGTGTCTTTATTTTTATGTGTATGCATGATCTATGAAGATGCCTGACCGGTCCTGACTGAAAATGGCTGCAAACCACCAGATTTCACTTCATAAGGAATACGATGATCTCCATCTGCGAAAGGCTGCAGCTGACTTCCATCGGCATTCATCAGCTGATGCAGATGCAATGCTTTGAACTCAGAAGCAGACAATCCAGTTGTTTTTCGGAACTGGTTCGACAGATGTGCAACGCTACTGTAATTCAGCATCACAGCAATCTCCGTCAGATTCAGCCCGCTGTGCAGCAAGAGTTTCTTCACCTTCTCGATACGCTTGTTGATGATGAACTGACGCAGGCTGATCTTGTTGTGTTCTGAGAAGATGTTAGACAGATAGTTGTAATTCAGATTTAGTTTGTCACTCAGATAAACGGATATTTTCAAGTTCGGTCGATTCTCCCAGTTGTTGACCATTTCTGTGACCACATGTGAGATGCGCTGCACGAGGATCCGTTGATGATCGTACGCCAGTTCATAGCCATGCTTCAGCATACTGGCTCCCAGATGTGAGATGCGATGGGGATTTTCGTGGTCGTGCAATTCGATGTAGCCGTTCTCTACTTTGTAATTGTTGAATCTGTGGGATTGAAGGAGCTGACCGACGGCCTGTTCATCTTCTTTTCCATTCATGTTATTCACCGGAATCTTAATCATTGGTTAGTTTGTTGCGACATGTGACTGATGCGGACATACGTATCCGATCATGCTCATGCACGGGTGTTTAAAATAGGTTTCTTGTGGTGCGATCTGGTTCAACGCACCATTTGGTTTCAGGAGTTCGGATGTTGAAAACATGTCCGTGGCCACAGCGACATGCCGACAATTCCAGGTATCATAGAACAACTGGATTCGGAAGGGTTCTTCAGACAGGAATGGAAAAATTAACGCGTATGACAAAGCAAGAAAAAAAAGCAAAAGAAATCATTACACATTTCTGCTCTTTTTTTTCATTTTTCATACTTGACCCATTTGTCGCAAAAAATCAGCGGTTGAATGAAAGCGTTCGCTTGAATTCGGAAGGCGTGAAGCCGGTTGTTTTTCGGAACTGTGCAGAAAGATGGGCGACGCTGCTGTAATCCATCATGTTTGCGATCTGAGACAGAGAAAATTTTCCCTCATGTATCATCCTCTTGACCTTTTCAATCCTTTGCATGATAACAAAATGACTGAGGTTGATACCCATTTCCTTTTTAAATTGAAGGGAAAGCTGATGATAAGATAACCCAATCCGTCGGCTTAGAAAGTCAGACAGGTTTTCCTGATTGTGGGAAAATGGTAAAGAAAGGACTTCATTGATGAGTTGACATGCGAGAGAAACATTTGCAGACAGTTCATGAGCGGGTGGCTTTGGAAAATCATGCCGCACAATATTTACCAGACGCCTGACTATGGATCTGCTGATGGGCATTCCCCCGTTCATCGCCAGCATCATATTCGAACGAAACTCATCATAGGCTGAATGCTTGACAATAAAACCTATGACCCCGCCAACGGAAAAGACACGACGCAGCAGGATTTCATCTTCCTGCATACTGCAAGCAATGACACTGACTGATCCCAGACCATTCAATCTGCGCATCAATTCCATTATCTTATCCGGATTCCCTGTATCCTGGTCTATGACCACCACGTCTGACGGTTGCAAAAGCAACTGATGGGCACTTTCGACATCCTGGTAAACACTCACCAGTTCATACCCGTCTATGGAAGAAATCATGCGGGTCAACAAAGTTCTGTACAAGGGGGTACCTTCCAGAATAGAAATGGTCGTTTTCTTTAGCATATCATATGATTCATTCCATCAAAATATGCGTCTTGACACTGCCTTCAACGCACCATCCCGGAAAACCTGGATGACAGACCTTTACAGTAGTATTGGTCTTTAACTTCATGCATCAATGAAAACGAGATGGGGAGAGGAGTTTCAGCCAGACACCAAAACAAACTAGGATCACATGTATGACACATAACGCATATATGCCTCATTTATTGCCATCATCCAGCCACTTAAGAATTTCGTAATTTGATAAAAAAATATCGATGTGTACTTATGCAAAAAATAAATATGAAATCAGCATTGATAGACCTGACAAATGTGTCATATATGACATATTTAAATCAAAATCAAAATAAATGAAAGTACGACCTGGTGTAAAATGTCACATATATGAATGAATAAATTCGGAACATAATAAGAATATAAACTTCAAACATAAATGTGTAACAGAATCCGGGTGATGACAGGTAAATTTACAGTGTCATCCAACCAATGGCCAACGGCTCACTACACAAACCCTCACGAACAGCCGTTGCTAACCTATCCCACCTGACGGAGCCGCCCCCCGGCGGCTCCATTTTGCCAGCCATCACTGTAAACCCCTTGTTTCCCTGTTTAGAAACGACAAGACAACTGTGGATGTCCACTGTTTTCACTACCTTTACGTCCTCGAAAAAAATCCACCAAAGATGTCGGTACTTGTCAATAAACAGTCTAAAGTTCTGGTCCAGGGCTTTACGGGTACGGAGGGTACATTCCATGCCTCGCAGATGATCGAATACGGCACCCAAGTAGTCGGAGGTGTGACCCCCGGCAAGGGCGGCACCACCCACCTCGACCGTCCGGTGTTCAACACAGTAGCAGACGCGGTGAAAGCCACCGGGGCGAATGTGAGCATCATTTTTGTACCTCCGGCTTTTGCAGGCGACGCCATCTGCGAAGCAGCAGAAGCAGGGATTGCGTTGGTTGTTTGTATCACCGAAGGCATCCCTGTGCAGGATATGGTGAAGGCCAAAAACTACCTGCAAGGGCGCAATACCCGCCTGATTGGTCCCAACTGCCCTGGTGTCATCACCGCCGGAGAATGTAAGGTCGGCATCATGCCAGGCTTCATTTTCAAGTCTGGCAACATCGGCATTGTTTCAAAATCGGGCACACTCACCTACGAAGCAGCCGACCAGATCGTGAAGGCCGGTATGGGCATCACCACTGCCATCGGCATTGGCGGTGATCCGATCATCGGCACCACCACCCGTGAAGCCGTCGAACTTTTCATGAACGACCCCGCTACTGAGGGCATCGTGATGATCGGTGAGATCGGCGGAGGCATGGAAGCTGAAGCCGCCCGCTGGATCAAAGAAAATTCAACCAAACCTGTCGTCGGTTTCATCGCCGGCCAGACCGCGCCTCCCGGCCGTCGGATGGGACATGCCGGTGCCATCATTGGCGGATCCGAAGATACGGCCGAAGCCAAGATGAGGATCATGCGCGAATGTGGCATCCTCGTGGTCGACAGCCCTGCAGACATCGGCAAGACCATGGCTGCAGCTATGAAATCCTGATTACATGCATTCAGCATAGCATTGAGCGGATTGACAATCATTTGTTAATCCGCTCTTTTGTTTTGTGAAACCGATCAGGATTCAACATCTTAGTCACAAGACCAGGCAGCCCCGCCCCTTTCTCCCCGCTTTTTCCAAGTATCCGACCCGTTTCTTCATAAGACAAAGCATCCGCATGAAACGAATCATCGCCCTCTCCTGTATCGTCTTCCTGCTGAATCAGCTGCATGCCCAGCCTTCAAAACGATTCTATGTTGAAACCTGGAAACAGGTCGACGCCTTCGACAAAGCCAATCTGCCTGCATCAGCAGCCAAAGAGGTCAACCAGATAGTTCAACGTGCCCGAAAAGAAGGCAACCTGGCACAGGAACTCAAGGGCATCTTCCACTTCGGCAGCTATAGTGCTCAATCAGGTGACGAGGCACTGATTGCATACATGGATACCCTCACAGGATATCTGTACGATGCCACCGGCATCCGAAAAGCCCTGCTGCACAGCATGCGTGCCTCCGCCGCCTCAGAATACCTGTCAGCACAACGTTGGCGGTTGTATGATAGATCTGAAACCCGTGAGCGAACAGGCGACATCCGTACCTGGACGGCCACAGATCTGCACCGCCAGATCTCGGCAGATCATCTTCTCTCCCTCGAAGTAAGTGCAGCACTGAAACGTTTCCCCACCAGTGAACTGTCGGCAGCCCTGATGAGCGGTGATCTGCAAAAGCGCAGACCCACCCTGTACGATCTGGTCGTCAGCGCCGCATTGGATTACTTCACGCGGGATGAACGCGATATCACTCGATTTGCCGGAGGATTCGAGCTGAGTGGACCGGACTGTTTCATGTCCGCAGGGGAATTCATCCAACTGAAATTGAATACAAATGATACGATCTCACTGGAAGGCAGGGCCATCAGGTTGTTCCAGGAAGCACTCGAATGGCATCTGAACGACAAATCCCCGGATGCCCTCATAGACCTGGATCTTCGCCGGCTGACATTCGTGCACGACCGGTCGGTGGACACGGAACGCGACGAATGGTATGCCGTGGCATTGAAAGATCTGGCCGATCGCCATGCGTCAAATCCCGCGGTCGCCCAGGCTTATTACCTGAAAGCTTCACTCGATCATCGACTGGCTACTGTTGCACCTCAATCGGGCCGCTTCGATCGTCAGGCACTCCGAAACATCGAAACGGAATGCAGTCGCATCATTTCCCGATATCCCGGCTCCGAAGGTGCCCTGAACGCCGCCATCCTGCGAGAAAAACTGCGCAAGCCGGAACTCAAACTGCAACTGGAGCAGATGAATATCCCGGGACAGGATTTGATGTGCCGGGTCGCCTATCGTAATCTGGAGTCGATCCACTACAGGATCATTGGCCTGACGGACAGTCTCGCCACCCTGCTTTCCTCACGTTCCGGTCAGGAATACTGGAAACAGCTCAGCACACTGCCTGCTGTCCGAACACAAATTCAAAAGCTGCCGGTCTTCGACGATCTGCGCTCACATGCCGTTGAAATACGCATCGAGGGCCTGCCGGCAGGGCGTTACCTGATCCTTGCTTCGCCAGATCCCGACTTCAGCAGCGAACGATCTCTGATGTCGGCCGCCGGGTTCCACGTCACCCGCATCGCCTGGATCAATCGCGGCAATGATTATTTCGTGCTCGACAGGGAAACGGGCGCGCCGCTCCCCGATGCAAGGGTTCGCATCTGGAAATCTGAATATGGCTATGGTGAAAGAAGGGTTATGTATCAGCTGAGGGATTCTGTCCGTACAGACCTGAATGGATATTTCCGCATGTCGCCCCCCGATATGCATGCCTGGGGAGGACAAAAACTGGAGGTCGACTGGCGAGGCGACCGGGTATTTCCGGATGCCGGAGATATGGCCGAATGGCCGGATGAGAAGGCCTGGGTCAACGACCGTGAGGAATATGAACGTCGCTATCGAAGATTGTTCCTGTTCACAGATCGCAGCATCTATCGGCCGGGACAAACCGTTTATTTCAAAGGATTGCTCGTCAGCCGAAATCCCGACACACGCCAACCCATCATCCTGCCCGAATGGGAGCGTATGATGAAACTGACGGATGCCAATGGCGATGTGATAGATTCCGTATTGCTGCGGACAGGAGCCTACGGGACCTTCCACGGCAGTTTCCGTCTGCCGGAACGCGGTCTGACCGGTACCTTCAGGATCTTCGATCAGGACTGGGGCAGCACCAGCATCCAGGTCGAAGAATATAAAAGACCCACCTTTGAAGTGACCTGGTCGGCTTCAAGTCAGGAATTTAGGGTATACGACACCGTTAGCACCACCGGTATCGCCACTTCCTACGCCGGCGCTCCCCTCAACGATGCACGGGTCAGCTATCGGGTGGAAAGGGTGGTCAGGTTTCCCTATTCCTGGTTATGGCAATATTACGGTTGGGGCATGCCGCCTGCCAGATCGACGGAGATCTCCCACGGAACGGCCATCAGCAAAGCCGATGGGACATTCGACATCCGATTCCCGGCCATCCCGGACAAAACCATGGATGCGGCGTTGATGCCGGTGTTTGATTACCGCGTCAGTGCGGATGTTACAGATATAAACGGCGAGACACGATCCGGAGAACAAACCATCTCGATCGGTTACCACAGCCTAAATCTGGAGATAGGGATCTCAGGTGGCAAAGACAAATCCAATGCGGGCGATGCGAAGCTGGAATTGAAAGCCTCCAATCTTTCCGGCACGCCGCGCCCCGTGATGGCCACCATCGAACTTCGTCCGTTGAATGCTCCGCAAAGATTGATCCGCCCGCGTTTCTGGGCCGCACCGGACACCTT
>JBEEMB010000166.1:0-5444 GCA_041167815.1 Bacteroidota bacterium
GTTAACCGCAATGGACAGACACAGGATATCAATCTGCCGGTGAATCTTATTGAGAAATTAGTGGAATCCGGACGCAGGAATCCGCTTGTCATGCCGCGCATCCCGGCCATCGTTGGTGAAGTAAGCGACACCGGCAATGCCAAGTCATTTGGCTTGATGGTGAAAGACCGTATCGTTGGTATCGATGATAAATCCATCAGTTATTATGATGAGGTTCGCCCCACTACCGCCGGTCGGGAAGGCGATACCGTCAACCTGAAACTCGTGCGTGAAGGTAAGCCTGTGACCTTATCTACCGTCCTGGGTAAAAACGGAGCCATTGGATTCTTCCCGGCCGTTCCCGGCATGGAGGAAATGGAGGACATGGGATTGTATCGTTTTGAAACCCGGTCCTTCGGTTTCTTCGAAGCCTTTCCCGCCGGTGCCAACAAGGCCGTGGATAAGCTTAAGTCATACGTTGCGCAGTTCAAGAAAATCCTCAACCCATCCACCGGCGCTTACAAGGGCATCGGGGGCTTCAAGTCCATGGGATCGATTTTCCCCAAATACGGATGGGATTGGGAAGTGTTCTGGAACATCACTGCATTCTTCTCGATTGTTCTGGCCTTCATGAATCTCCTGCCCATCCCGGCATTGGACGGAGGACATGTCATGTTCACCCTTTATGAAATGATCTTCCGGAGGAAGCCGAATGAGAAGTTCCTGGAATACGCCCAGATCGTAGGTATGATCCTCCTGTTCGGACTGCTGATCTATGCCAACGGCAATGATCTGTTCGGTTGGGGCAGTAGCCGGTAGGCTTTAACAGACCATTTCGACCCCAGTCTGGGAATAGTCGTATCTTTGCATCACGGGGCTGACCGGTTTTGACAGCATAGATCTTTGTAGGCAAGCATGCAGTGCGATGGCTGATCCGCACTCTAATCTCTCCGGCCGAACTATAACTGGCAACACTGAGTATGCCATGGCTGCCTAATCAGCGATTAGGTTGACCATTAGGGCCGCCGAACGGGTAGACCTGTGACCAAGTTCCGCCGCCGACTAAAAAGAACACGGGGTGCTGCAACGGAAGGCTGTGACCGTTGCTTACAGATCATCCAGCTAAGGGAAAAATCGGTGTGTCCGGTTCCTGTTTTTCCCCGACAATCAATGCCGGAATAAGCATGTAGAAAACCTATGGCGGATATGTTTGGACGCGGGTTCGACTCCCGCCAGCTCCACTTCCCATCAAACCCATCATCCAAATGATGGGTTTTTTTATGCATTCAATGATATCAGTACAGATCCGCCATCTCAACTCCACCGGGGGAATCGTTTCGTTGTGGGATGCATTCACAATGCAGGCTTTTCCTTACATTGTAACAAATCCCAACTCATGCGTTGGCTATGTTTGTTCGTTTGCATGTATTCATTTTCTGTCGTTGCACAAACCAAGGGTGAAGATCATATGCGCATGGCCTTGGGCTTTGCGGCGAATATCATGACGAAATACCCGGATTCCATCGTGTCGAAGAAATTCCTGCAACACATGCTGCAGGATAAGGAAGGAGCCGATCCTGAAAAACGCAGCGCCGTCTGGAATTACGAAGAG
This sequence comes from Bacteroidota bacterium, assembly GCA_041167815.1. Lineage (GTDB taxonomy): Bacteria > Bacteroidota > Bacteroidia > Chitinophagales > Chitinophagaceae > Pollutibacter. The sequence continues at coordinate 1,592 of JBEEMB010000166.1, forward strand.
GCCGTTACATTGAAGGGGATCGACCGTCTGTGGCGAAAGACCGGGGATGACCGATACTTCATCTATATGAAGAAGATCATCGATCATTTCATCAATGAAGACGGAACCATCAGGACCTATCTTCCGCTGGAATACAATTCCGACCAGCTGACCGGCGGTTTGATCCTGCTGACATTGTACGAAAAGACGAAGGAAAATAAATATAAGCTGGCGATGGATCATTTGTGGGAACAGATCCAATGGCAGCCGCGCACCAAGCAGGGAGGGTTCTGGCATAAATATAAATATCCCTATCAGATGTGGCTGGATGGAGCCTATATGCTGGATTATTTCTACGCTTCATATGCCGTCGCCTTCAAGAAAGATGTGCTGAACGATGTGGCCAATCAACTCATCTGGCTCAACGATCATCTGAGAGATCCTGCCACAGGACTACTCTACCACGGTTGGGATGAGAGTAAAAAACAACAATGGTGCGATCCTGTCACGGGCAGATCCCCGGAAGTCTGGAGCAGATCGATGGGTTGGTATGTCATGGCACTGGTGGATATCATCGAACAATTTCCGGTCAAACATCCTCGTCGTACGCATTTGCTGGACATCCTCCAGCAGACAATGAAGGCCCTTCAACGCTACCAGGATCCGTCTTCCGGCGTCTGGTATCAGATCGTCAATAAAGGAGGCAGGGAAGGCAATTACCTTGAGGCATCAGGCTCCACGATGTTCACCTATGCACTGGCCAAAGGCATCAACAAAGGATATCTTTCAGTCTCCTTCAAACCCATGCTGACAAAGGCGTATGCCGGTTTGCTCAGCACCTTCATCACCATCGATGAACAGGGCATTCCGCACATCCATCAGTCATGCAGTGGTGCAGGCTTGGGCGGCACGCCCTATCGATCCGGGTCCTATGAATATTATGTGAATGAGCCCCGTCGTTCGGATGACCTGAAAACCATCGGGCCGTTGATCTCCCTTTTTCTGGAGATGGAGAAATTGAATGATTAAATAACGGAGTACGTATTTTTGTATAAATCGCACGTGCCATGACAACCAAATTGACCCTGACGATGGAACAGGAGGTTATTGAACGAGCCAAAATTTTTGCCAGGAACTCAGGCCGGAGTCTGTCCGGATTGATTGAAGAATACCTTGACGTCATTACCCGGGATGCAAACCAGGAACATTTGTCTCCTAAGTTGAAGCAGTTACTGGGATCCGTCAAATTGCCGGAGGGATTTGACGATAAAGAAAATCAGCGTACTTATCTGGAGCAAAAGCATGCATGAAAAAAATCTTTGTTGATACCAATATATTGCTTGATCTGCTGGCAGATCGAAAGCCATTCAGTAAACATGCTGTAGATATTTTCAATGCTGCGGAACAGGAGAAGATTCAACTTTTCACATCTTCGCATTCGATTGCAACGACCTATTATCTATTGAAGAAGTATATCGATGATAAATCCTTAAGAAATATACTTCTGACGCTGGTGGAATATCTCACCATCATCCCGGTTGATGAAACATTACTGACAAAGGGATTGAGATCGAATCACAAGGATTTCGAGGATTCCATTCAGATTTTTTGTGCTAGTAGCATTCATGATATGGATTGCATTGTAACACGCAATATCAGAGATTTTAAAGGAAGTGACCTGCCCGTATTGGCACCAGATGAATTGGTAATCAAGGGTTGGTTGTGATAGCAAAGGCTATCGAACAACATCTGGCCTGAAATTCCGAGGTTTCGAAATAACATCTCTCTTCATCAACATACACAGATCAAAAGGGATGTTCATAATCACTCGTTTTTCTTAAATTGAGCAAGTCGACAAGCATCGAATCTTTTAAGTGTCACTTGCTGTATGAAAAGGTCAAATCTTCTGCTCATTTTTTGTTTTTCCCTGCTTTCATGTGCCCACGATATCGAATGGCGTGAGTACCACGGCGGTCCCGATCGCAATCACTATTCGACCCTCGACCAGATCGACACATCAAATGTGACGCAGCTGGAGAAGGCCTGGGAATACCACACAGGCGATACCTCCGCTCAGATGCAGACCAATCCCATTATCGTCGACGGGGTTTTGTATGCCACGACCGCCTCACAGGAGGTCTTTGCCCTGAATGCCGCCACAGGTGATGAGATCTGGAGGTACAGGAATTCCGGTGATCAACAGTGGTTCAATAAAAGCAGGGGCGTGGTGTATTGGGAGGATGGAGACGACAGGCGCATCCTCTTCACTTCCGGCAGTTACTTGCAAGCTTTGAATGCGGATGATGGGCAGCTCATCACCGATTTCGGCGACAGCGGACGGGTCGATCTGAGGGAAGGCTTGCCGACAACGGCGAGAGACCGTTTTGTGGCATCCCCGACACCGGGTACGGTTTTCAAGCGCTCAATCATTATGCCGCTACATCTTTCGGAATCTGCCGGGGCGGCACCGGGATATATACAGTGTTTCGATATTGTCACGGGTAAAGTTAAATGGGTGTTCCGCACCATTCCCCGTCCCGGTGAATTCGGATATGAAACATGGGCGCCGGATAACCACCTGAATACGGATGTGGGTGGCGCCAACAACTGGTGTGGCATGAGCATCGACCGGAAGCGGGAGATCGTCTATGTGCCCACAGGGTCCGCAGCTTTTGACTTTTACGGCGGCAACCGCAAGGGTGATAATCTCTTCGCCAACTGCCTTCTTGCGCTGGATGCCAATACTGGTAAACGCATCTGGCATTATCAGTTCATGCACCATGATGTGTGGGATCGCGACATCCCGGCACCGCCCAACCTCGTCACCATCCGCCGCGATGGAAAAGAGATCGATGCGGTCGCCCAGATCACCAAACAGGGCTATGTATATGTGTTCGACCGGGAGACGGGCGTTCCCGTATTCCCGATCGATGAAGTGAAAGTGCCCACCAATGGCGTCGAAGGAGAGGTATTGTCGCCCACACAGCCCGTCCCGCGCATGCTAAAACCCTATGCCCGGGTCCGGCTCACCGAGCAGGATGTAAACCCGCTGGCCGAGAACCATGCCGAACTGCTGGAGCGCTTTCGATCCTATCGGACAAACACCTTCGATCCGCCTTCCCTGGAAGGTACGCTGCTCTTTCCGGGTTTCGACGGTGGAGGTGAGTGGGGAGGAGCCTCCTTCGATCCCGAAACCGGATACTTGTATGTGAATTCGAATGAAATGGCTTGGGTGCTTCAGTTGAAGAAGGCCACTCCTCCGGCAGGTGTCGAATTCGCCTCCCGCGGGGAGCGGGTTTATCAGAAGAATTGTGTCAGCTGTCATCGGGATGACCGCAAAGGAAATGTGCCGAGCGGATATCCTTCGCTGGTGGACATTGGCACCCGGCGAGACCGGACGTACATCGAAACCATCATCCGGGGTGGGAAGGGCATGATGCCCGGGTTTCCTCAGCTTTCGGTGATTGATAAGACCGCTGTGGTCGATTACCTCCTGGGCACCGAAAAAAAGGAGGCCGGATCGGGCGTTGATATGGAAGCCTCAATCATCCCTTATCTGTTTGTTGGATACGACAAGTTCCTTGATAAAAATGGATATCCGGCCATCACCCCGCCTTGGGGCAATCTCACGGCCATCAATCTCAACACCGGGGAGCATGTATGGCAGCGTCCGCTGGGCGAATTCCGGGAGTTGACAAAGAAGGGGATCCCCATCACCGGAACCGAAAATTATGGTGGAGGGATTGTGACCAAAGGCGGGCTATTCTTCATTGCCGCCACGCGTGACAGCACGTTCCGGGCGTTTGACAAGCGGACAGGAAAGTTGCTTTGGGAGACCATCCTCCCGACCTCCAGCTTCGCGACACCGAGCACC
>JBEEMB010000232.1:0-22280 GCA_041167815.1 Bacteroidota bacterium
CAATGGATGGATATGATAAGGGATCCTCAGCGCATCTGATGAAGCCTGCTGATTGAAATAATTCAGGTCAATAATGAAACGTTTGCCGAAGGAAACGCCAGATGGGATGAAAGCATCGGCATTCAATCCGAGAAAATCAATATATTTTTTTGCTTTGAAGTGCCGCCGATTGAAAATCCCAACACCCGGAAGTTGGAATACAGCCCGGTCGTATCCATGAAGTCGGCTTAAAAAAGACAAACTCCTGTGAAAATAAATATGATATCCTGCCTGTGAAAAATAACTCACAAGCAGATAACCATAACGCCCATGATGAAAATCCCTGATACATACCACCAGATTTCGATCAGAAGGATCACCAACACCGCTGCTTCGATACATCGATACAATATCCATGATGTTTCGAATAAAGAATCGAAACAGGATCCATCGTGTATGCATGACCGTTAGTAACTTCCTGATATTCACGATTCCGGATTAATAAATCAAATCCAATAACGTCCGATCAGGATGTAGGTCATAGGTGTCAAGTATGCGCTTCCTGGCAGAAATACCCCAGTCAGCCCAGCGTGCCCTAGACGCCCATGCTCGTTCCATCGCCTCGCCAAAAGCTGCTTCATCCAACCCTGAGGCCAACACGCCCGTCTGGCCATCTTCAATAAAATCAGGCATCGCACCCATCGGCGTTCCCACGACAGGCCTGCCAGCCAGCATCGCTTCAAACAATACAATGGGTCCGGTATCCTGACGGGAAGGAATCAATATCAGGTGATGATTCCCATAAACTTCAGACAGATCATGTTGATATCCGTGAAAATACACTCGGTCACTTATCCCCGAAGATTCAACTTGGGTGCGCAAACTTGCCTCATCGGCGCCTGATCCATAAATATCCAACTGCCAATCACGAGCAGCCCAGATATTTGAGGAGAGGATTGAAAGTACCATGTCCTGCCCTTTCCACCGGGTGATCAAAGATCCGATCAATGCAAATCGGATTGATCCAGCAACATCAGTTAATGCCTTATACCGGATGTCCGGCAGTGGTTGCGAAACGATTTGTCCATTCAGGATCCGATGGCCTGTCTGCCCTCGGTACAACTCCAACTGAAAGCGGGAGGTGAACAAGCACTTTCGTGCCTTGTCAAATACCTCTCCAAAATGATCCCGTGTGCTTTGCGGGTAGACATGATCAAGGGTCATGCTGTGATGGATCACGGTGAAAGGCACCTTCAACTGACGGATAAAGATCATCAAGTCAGCAGCATCAGTGGCGATTTCATCACCACCCGCCAGACTGAAAACAATATGATCAGGTTTGAAATCTAGTATTCTGTCGTGATAAGTGACTTTTCGGCCCTCAGGCAGAAACAGGTTCATCACTTTTTTATGAAGCCGAACCAAGGGGCCGGGAAAGAATCTCCTACGCAAGAGCAGTTTGGCACCGGATGCTTGTAGTGCCCGAATCACCGGATACTGTTCAGGCCAATCAAAAATAGATATCAATATCTCATGACCCTCCGAAAGCGCCAGGGCTGCGGTACGTGTCCAGAGCTGTTCGCAGCCTCCCCAAGGGAATCCACATGTCGTGATGAAGGCGATCCGCATGACTTGATCAAATTAATATAGACCGCAGTGCATGTCCAAGATAGGTCTTGTTCGTCCGAAGCGATGGTTGAATTCGCCATGCTTCCTTCAGTAGCCTTCGAAGCATCTGGCCGTCGCCCTGCAGTCGGGCGAATAACATCTCACGCAGGTACCAGGTTTCACGCAATGCATCAGCCTCTTGTTGGGAAAGGTTCTCTTTGGACGTACCCTTCCTTCGCTCATAGGCATTCAACCGGGCCATCGCACTGAATTGAGCTGCCCGCATGCCATTTGAATCCTGTGAGATGCCCTGTGGATTCCGACGATATAAATACAAAGGTTCATCAACAAAATACAAGGCACCAACCTCATCGAACTTCAAATAAATATCATGATCCAACGCTTTTCGAAAGTATGGATCAAATCCGGCAGTGGATAAATATGAAGATCGCTTGAATGTGGCAAAGCTTCCGATGCAAAGATTTCGAATCAACGCCTCACCCGGTGCCAGGGGGCGATAATGCCTGTATTTTTCTATGACATTCAAAGACTCATCACACCACTGACACGCACTATTGATCATGCTTGCATCGGGATGAAGGCGATGCGCGTCCAACATCTTTTCCAATGCTTCTGGGGCCAGCGCGTCATCCGCACCCAGCATGCCTATGACTTCCGCATGACTGTGGTCCATCGCGGTTCGAAAGGCCGCTGCCGCCCCGCGATTTTCACTGTGACGTACCCAAACGATTCGCTCATCCGATAGAAAAGGTGTGATGAATGATTCGGAATCATCCGTCGAAGCATCATCCGCTATCACCAGCTCCCAGTCGGACATCGTCTGTGCCTGCATACTCCGCATCAGATCAGGGAGGAAACGGCCATTGTTATAATTGGCGACGATGACGGAAAAAACAGGATGATGCATCACGTAAATCTCCGGTCCTTCAAACGGGTGAAATAAGATTCAATATATCGATGCGACAACATCGCTAAAATGATGGTCAATATCGTATAAACAGGTGCTCCGATCAGGTATCTGTTGTAATAAACCAAAGAAGCCACTCCCGCATGGGATAGTGGCCTCAACAACAGCTCCAGCAAGCCTTCCAGCCAGAGCATCGGAAGTAGATGGAAGAGATAGATGCCGTAGGAAATGACGCCCAGATACTGTTTACGCGAACCATCAAGCCAACCTGAATAAGGTTGGAGCACACGACCTTCTGATGGAACACAGGCACCCAGCAGGTGGAATGAAATAATGGCGAGCGCTGACCTGAAACCCGCATCCGGCATGGTCCAGTCGATGAATGAAGTGCCAATGGTCGCGGCCAGCCATAGAAGCGCTGACCAGAGCGTCCAACGCATGCCCAGCAAGCGGTTCAGCAGGATGGTATCATAACGTCGGAGATACGCGAAAAGCCCCCCCAGCCCAAAGGCATCGAAACAGGAGATGGTGGATAGCTTGTGATGCACTTGCGGCACACCGATCCTGAAAAGGATGGAAAAAAGGATCAGACCGATCATCACATGCATGATCCGCCGCATCGGCGTCTTCAGGATCACCAGGGGCCAGATCAGATAAAACTGCTCCTCGATGCTGAGCGACCAGACATGTAACAAAGGCCGGGATGCCGCGTGGGACATCTCGTAAAGATTGTACAGATAGGCCACCGCCCATCTCATTTCCTCCCAGGCGACCGCGGGAATGGTCAATGCCACCATCCCCAGATAGAGATAGTAGATCGGGAAGATCCTCAACGTTCTGCGGGCATAGAAACGTCCCAGATGCTTCAGCGTGCCGGACGACGACAAGCGATAGCCGAACAATATGTCGGTGATCAGAAATCCACTGATCACGAAAAACAATTCAACGCCGGCAGTACCCGCAAAAAAATGCCTGGTCAAACCCGTCGGCAGGTAATGGCTCAACAGTACGGCCATCACCGCGTAAAATCTCAGGGCGTCGAGTCGTGGATGATGTACACGCTTCCCAGTCTGTGAAGTGTTTGACATTAATGGCAGGAAATGTACAATCGCTATGCCGTACCACCCCTTCCGAGCAAGCGGCTCACGGCATGCCAGAGTGGCCTCAATGGCTTTAACACCGGATAATAGTTGAAAATCGGGCCCTCTATCTCAAATGCATTGTGTGGCACCGGTGGCTCCTGCATCATACGATCGAACTCCGCTTCGGTGAAACCCAGTTTTTTCAACACATAGGACTTGTCCGCTCGTAGTGATTCCGGATCATACAACGGGGCTTCGAGTTCATGTAATGCCTGTTCCCGGTCAATCTGACCAGAACAGATCAAGGTCGACAAATGCGCTTTCCGCTTGTCAACCTTGAATTTCACCGGAAGGATATAAGCCTGATAAAATTTCGTGAATATGGATTCATAATGCTTGCCGCCATAGTCCTGCCAGTCGAGCGACTTCTTCAGTGTTTCCTTCGCCGCCGCCTTGTTATATGGAACCAGATTCAACAACTCAACCGTTTCAATGCCACTGCTACGAATCCGGTCTTTTGTTTTTTTATCGATCAGTGGAAATGACTTGAGTGGAATCGTTCCGAATGTCCGGTGGATGTCACGGATATTGATGAAGTCTGATTTTTTATGTGTCCAATGATATGGCAGCACACCCTCTGTCACCACATTGGATCCGCTGAGCAGATATTTGATGTTCAGTTTGATCGCAAGCCGATAGATGCTGGCAAAGATCGCATGATCTGTCAGTGCTTCGATATCGATGACAGAAGCCTTGAAATAAGCCCGTTGCAGATCACGGAACTCGGTCCAGTCGATCACATAGGTCTCCAGGTCAAAGCCCAGTCGGTTTACGATATGCTCTATGTTCTGTACCGCCTGTTCAGAATTCCATCCATTGTCAAAATGAATACACAGTGGCCTCAAACCCAGCTGCTTTGCGAGGTACGCCAGATAACTGCTATCAACGCCGCCGCTCAGCCCGAGGATACAATCATAGGCAGCATCTTTACCGGTTATCTTTATTTCTGCGACCTTCTCTTCCAGCAGACGTCCGGCCTTTTCCGGTGAAGGCACCAACATGTCATGAAGCCGCTTATATTCATGACAGTAGTTGCACACGCCATCAGCATCGAAATGGATACGATCATCTCCCACTGTGTCCATCACGCACTTCGTGCATCTTTTATATTCACTGCTCATGTCAGACACTTAGAAATTTGCGACGTTGCCGGTCGAACTCCGAGCCCGTCTTGAAGAACCCATTGTACTCAATACCATTCCGGTAGAAGACACACTGCTCCGGATCCAGCTTCCTGATCAGTTTGGCCGGATTGCCCGCAATCACACAATAGCCATCAGGAAATGATTTGGTGACGATGGAGCCGGCACCTACAATCGTGAAATCTCCAAGTTCCACTTCGGGAAGTACCTTCACCCCCATCCCCAACCAGCAATATTTTCCAATCCTGATGGGTTTACCCGGGATGTTCCGACGCAGATCATACAAATCGTGATTGGAAGAAATCAGGCCTACATTATTCGCGATCTGGGTGTAGTCGCCAATATATATGGGATTGACAGCCTGGATATAACAGCCTTTTTCATATCCGGGATTGGTATCAACGCCACAATAGACGCGTCTAGCGCCCCGTACCACACTTCCGGGATGCATCGGCCAATAGGCCTCACGGTTGACACCCATCACCTTTTGGAAGAACCAGTGATGGAATCGAACCGGTGTCTGGCTGGTACTCGTTTCGCGAATGATCCGCCGCAAACGGAACAGCAGGCTCCAATCGCGATAATAGGCATAAAGCCTGGATATAAAACGACGCAGACCTGTCATGATGCACTCGAATTGATCTGTGACCAGCTGGAATGTTGGAACATATTGAGCTCTACATATTTGTCGAAGTAGGTCACCGAACCATTAAGATCACGACTCAACACTTCAAACTCGATGGCACGCTCCACTTCATCATCGATCTTTTCCCCCATCCGCTTAACCCAGACGGTAACATAGTAGGTGCTGGGCAGCGTCTGCAAGAACGGCACCATACATTCCACTTCATGTACACCCTTGTCGAATCGTGTCTGGAAGCCTTCCCAGGGACTGACATATCCCACCAGTGTGACACCCTGGATATTATTGATACACCAACCGATCTCCAGATTCCTTACATCCTCAAACAGTTCGAAAGAGATACGCAAGCGGAATGGATTACCAATGAACAGGGTGCTGGTGACAACGCCCGATTCATCCATCAGCATGACGGAGCGGAGCTTCGAAAAATTACAAAGGTGATGACGGGCATTGGCCAGGTCAACCACACCTGTGGATGTTTTTGATGATCTGACATAGCGTTCGATGCCCGCATGCACATCACCGGAAAAGTCAATTCGCCCATTTTGCAGAATCAGCGCACTGCGACAAAGCGTACTGATGGCCGCCATGTTATGGCTGACGAACAAAATTGTGCGCCCCTCACCCTTGCTAACTTCGCCCATTTTACCCAGACATTTCTGCTGGAATTCGACATCGCCTACAGCCAATACTTCATCAACAATGAGGATCTCACTTTCCAGATGTGCGGCAACGGCAAAGGCTAGTCTTACGTACATCCCGCTGCTGTAGCGTTTGACGGGGGTGTCTATATATCGCTCGACGCCACTGAAATCGACAATCTCATCGAACTTCCTTCGGATCTCACTCTTCCGCATTCCCAGGATCGCACCGTTGAGAAAGATATTCTCACGTCCTGTCAACTCCGGATGAAAACCGGTACCTACTTCAAGCAACGAAGCGATACGCCCCTTGATCCGCACTTCACCAGTGGAAGGAGACGTCACCCGGGAAAGAATCTTCAGCAATGTGCTTTTACCGGCACCGTTTCGACCTATGACGCCAACGGTTTCTCCGGCACGAATGGAAAAATCTATATCGCGCAAACTGTACACAACATCCCCCGACCCTTTTCGGGTTCTGTCGTTGGACTCACCGATTTTCAAAAATGGATCTTCCTTCCCCATCGCGCGTGCTACCCAGCGATGCAGGTCCCTGCTGAGCGTGCCCGTTCCAATCTCTCCCAACCGGTAGAGCTTCGACAAACCGCTAACCTCGATGACATGATCCAACGGAAAGATATTAAACGGAGTCGATGAACGTCTTCTCCACACGATTGAAAACGATGATGCCGCTGATCAGTATGACCAGACTTGACACCAATGCATAAGCCAGGGAGGCCATACTCATATCGCCTTTACCCAGCAAACCAATACGGATACCCTCCAATACGGGTGTCATTGGATTGGCGGCAATGATCCCCTTCACGGCAGGAGATGCCGTGCTGAGCGGATAAATGACCGGTGTGGCATACATAAGCAACTGAACACCAAAAGTCACAAGGAATGCGAGATCCCGGTACTTGGTGGTCATCGCACTGATGATCATCCCACTACCCAGCCCGAGAATGGCCATGATGAAAATCATGACCGGCAATAAAAGCAGATAAATATTAGCCTTGATGCTGAAGCCTTCGAAATAAATATAATAGAAAAGCATACAGATCAACAGCAGGAACTGTACACCGAATCTGACAAGGTTGCTCACCACGATACTCAAAGGCATGATGAGTCTCGGAAAATACACTTTGCCGAAAATGTTTGCATTATCCCGAAACACAGAAGAAGTCTTGGTCAGACACTCTGCGAAATAATTCCAGGCAACAATCCCCGTCAGGTAAAAAAGCGGCTGGGGAAGCCCGTCGGTACTCAGTCCGGCGAGTCTGCCGAATATGAATACATACATGACCGTGGTCAGCAAAGGCTGCAGAAAAAACCACACCGGCCCCAAGATGGTCTGCTTGTAAAAGGATACGAAATCCCTGCGTACGAGCAACGCCAACAGGTCCCTGTAATTCCACACATCTTTCAGATGGAGGTCGAACAACGGACTGGATGGGCGTATCTTTAAATCCCAGTGTTCATGAGCTTTCTTGGACGTCATACTTCAAATCATTCGAAAGGATGCTTGGATACAGGAAGCTTTACAAAAGGATGATAATCTCCGATGGCGCCAACCGGCGTCTGCTTGCGGATGTCATGGACGATCTGAATGGCATTACGTGCTTCTTCCAGCTCAAATCCCTCACCATTCAAAATCCGACGGTAACTCTCCGTATGCAACTCCGTGAAACCCTCGCTGAACTCAAAGGACTCACCATCGATCGATAGGGAACGGAAAGTACGTTTGCCGGTTGCAATTACATCCGCAGGTATCGTGTCGATGTTGATGCTTAAAAACCAGCGTACCCTGGCACGCTCGAATTCAAGATAACCGGCAGCCCGGTCGTGGGTATGGATATGCACCACATTCTGTTGGACAGGACCGAACACCCAACAAAGCATATCGTAAAAATGCACACCAATATTCGTGGCAATACCTCCTGACTTCGACAAATCCCCCTTCCAGCTGGTGTAGTACCAGTTACCCCTGGAAGTGATATACGTCAGGTCAACATCGTGCTTCCGGTCCCCGGAGGCTTCAATACGTTGACGCAGGGCGATGATGGCGGGATGGAGGCGTAACTGGAGTATGTTGTAAACCTTTCGACCGGAATCACGCTGCAGATCCGCAATGGAATCGATGTTCCAGGGATTAAGCACCAGCGGCTTCTCGCAAATCACATCAGCATGGTTTCTAAGCCCGAAACGGATATGGGCATCATGCAGATAGTTCGGAGAACAAATTGAAACGTAATCGATGGGCGTCTTGCGCAGCCTCAGCTTTTCAATATGACGGTCGAACCGTTCGAATTCTGTGAAGAAATCAGCCTCCGGGAAATAACTATCCAATACGCCCACACTGTCAAATCGATCGACCGCACATACGATCGAGTGGCCGGTATCCTTTACCGCTCGCATGTGACGGGGCGCGATGAAACCCGCCGCACCGATCAGTGCAAAGCGCTTCACAGAACCTGCTTCGATGTTTGCAGACATGAGTTTTAGATAGATTTACGATCCTTCATCAATTTCTGATGCCGAACCAATTTAAGATGGATTGAATCAACTTCCTGCCACGCTGCCTCTTACGCTTGTCAGCTTCGAAATAATTAGATCCATAGCTGCTGCCATAGGCTCCATATCCGTATCCACCGTAACCATAATAACCACCATATCCACCGGTCTTGGCCTGGATATCGTTCAGTACAAGCGACATCCTGGGGAGACGACGATTCATGTAAATATCATCCAACAGTTGCAACTGCTTTTTGAACGTGTAGTTGTGACGAACCACATACAAACTGGCATCTGCATGCTTGCCCAGCACCACGGCGTCACCCACGAGGCCTACCGGAGCGGTGTCCATGATGACCACATCATAATCCTCCCGCACCCGTTGGATGAATGCGTCGAGTCTGGGATCCAGCAACAATTCAGAAGGGTTCGGCGGAATCGGTCCGCACGCGATCACAAAAAGATTCTCAATACCTGGTACCGGGACGGACAGTTCCTCATACTCCACGCGACCAATCACGTGATTCGTGATACCCTCGCGTTTGTGCATACCCAGACCACTCAGGATCCTGGGTTTTCGGATATCAAACTCAAGAATCACCGTCCGCTTACCGGAGAGCGCAACTACGGCACCCATATTCGTACTGATGAACGACTTACCCTCTCCACTTGTGGAAGATGTGACAAGAATGACCGCCTTGTCGGGGTTCGGCAGAAAATACTTCAGATTCGTTCGTATGATCCTGAACTGCTCGGCAATGAATTTACGGCTGGTCGGGCTGACCACCAATGTACCCTCATCCTGAGAATGACCCAACTCGCCAATGATCGGCGCAGACGTATTCCTCATCACATCCTGTCGGCCTTTAACCTTGTCGTTCAAGTATTCAAGCAGAAAGACAATGAATACAGGAATACCAAAACCCAACAGAAATGCAGTGATGTAAGAAGCTTTTTTATTCGGACGGATCGGAATGTTAGAAGCCTGGGCCGATTCCAACACTTTCACATTCGACAGGGTGGATGCAGAACTGATGGAGGTCTCAACCTTTTTTTCCATCAAAAAGGAGTAAACCTGCTCCAATATCTTCTGGCGGCGGGCAATATCAAGCATCTCCTTCTCCTTGGCGGGCAGGCGCGAAATCTCCTTGCCAACCAATTGATTTCGGGCAGTGAGATTTCCTACGGTCAGCCGAAGACCCTGACGGATATTGTTCAGGTTTTGGCGGATATCCTGACGAAGTCTGGAGATGGTGGTCTCCATATTTTGAATCATCGGATTGGCGCGGGTCGTTGTCTTCAACATCGTCTCACGCTCCACCTGAAGTCGGTTGAACTCGTTGATCTGTGCAGCCAGCGAGGGCTCCTGCAGTCCCAGCAAAGACCCGACCTGCCGGTAAGGCTGCGATTCATCAGTGATATATCTGATCAGGTTTTCAACCAGTTCAAGTTGTACACTTTGCTGCACAATCTCCTTGTCAAGGTCATTGATCGCATCGAATACTTTCTGCGACTGGGCTTCTACATTTATGACCATGTTCTTTTCTCGCGAGCGCTGCAGATTCCCTTCAACCTTGGCCAACTCATCGTTGACTTCATTCAACTGTTCGTTGATGAAAGAAAGCGTATTCTCTGCAGACTGCTTGTTCTCCTCCAACCCCAGCTTCTGGTATTCCAACATCCACTGATTGAGCACGTCCAATCCCAATCTGGGATTCTCCGTCTCATAAGTAAGACGCATGATATTGTTGGATGTGCCCGATGGGACCGCCACCAATCCTTTTAACAATTCTCCAGCCCGTTGCTCCGGTGAGGCATACGTGATGATGAAATCGGATGTGTTGAAATTCGAAAAAGCGATAGGCTTTCGAAACAACATGAAACTGCCTTCCGGAATATTGAAAGGCTGACCAAATCCAATGGACTTCGAATCCTCTCCCAAGGTGAATTTCTGTTCATCAAGCAAATGAACCGTCATCCTGAAGGGCTTTGTCGAATCCTTCAGACTGAGGATCGAAAGTCTTACCGGCGTTTCCGGCGGATTGATCAGGGATGTACGGATCTTTCCCTCGTTGTAGACCTGAAGCTCCAGACCCAGCGCTCTGACCACCCGCTGTCCGATGCGGCGGGTTTGAACGACCTGTATCTCGTCTTCGATGTTTTTATTGGAACCCATGAATAGCAGATCCTCCAGATCACTCTCTCCGGTGGGCGTTCGCGTATTCGGATCCTTTACCATCAGTGTCGATGTTACACTGTAGATATTCGGTTCGTATCTCAATCGCACATACGTTATCACCATGAAGATGACCACGGAAGCGATGACCAGCGGCAGAAAATGAATGTACCTGAACAGGATCTCCCGAGGGGAAACCGGTTGCGGTTGCCGTTTTTGAACTTCCGACATATCGTTCATTGCTTGGCTCATGTTTTTAATTTTTGAGTGCCGTGGTCAACAGTACCAGCATGGAAACGATAGACACCATGATGGTGACCTTACGTTGAACCTCCAGGTCTCTTGCAGTGGGCTGCCCTTCATCAGGCGTTACGACGATCACATCGTTCTGACGAATGAAATAATAAGGAGATGAAAAAATATCATTGCGCGTCAGATCCAGCTTGGCATAATTACGCTTGCCATCTATTTCGCGAACCACCATTACGTTATCCTTACGGCCGTAAACCGTGATATCCCCCGCAAGGCCAAGTGCTTCCAGGATGCTTGCTTTTTCTGAAGGAAGCTGATAGACACCGGGAGCCTTTACCTCACCAAGTACCGTTACCCTGAAATTGCTGAAACGAATGACACAATAGGGATTCGTAAGCACTCCCATCTCCCTGATCTTATCCAGCAGGGCGGTCTCGAGTTGCTTCTTGGTCATACCCGCGGCTTTGATCTTGCCCATCGCATGCATCCTGATATTCCCCTCCACATCCACCAGATAACCTCCGGAAGCACCGGCGGCTTCACTGGTCATCAGACGCGAACTGATCGGCGCAGTATTCAACGCAGCACCGGACGCCTGGTTGAAAATCTGAGTGGCTTGTGGATTATCACTATAAAACGTGATGCTCAACACATCTCCACGCTGAATCACCTGCTCAGGCAATTCAAAATCCGTAGGAGGCAACGAATCAATGCCCTCTCCAAAATAAGGAACAGGTTTTGTCACCCTGCACGAGGTCTGCAACAGCAGCACCGCCAGTAAAATAGACAGGATCGTCGCTGAACGAATCCCCATACCGGTCAATGATGCCGGAATTTTGCTTTTTGTTGTCATGTCTGATTCTTTGCGACGGGAACGATCTTGTCTCTGTCCACCTGAGCCACCAGCTTGTAACCCAGACTTTCAATCAATACCTCCACCGTCTTGTGCATGATGCGCTGTACCGTTGCTTCCCGATCCATCAACAAGCCGGTTCGGATGATGACTTTGTCATCCGGCTTCAACTCAATCGACTCAACCTTGACGTCCGTATGCTCATTTAGGAACCTGCGAATATCCTCGATCTCATGATCCTTGATCACCGCAGGCTTACCCAGCCAATAAATGTAATTGATCACCCCCGGAACCATTCTTACCCTCGTCTGCTCCTCCGGCAATACACGGACAAAAACATAAGACTTGAAGAGCGGCTCATCCACCCATTTCATCCGGTCACTCCACTTCTTCTTCACACGATTCAACGGACAATAGGATTCCAGTCCCTGATCGGTAAGCAGGCCGTGAACCTTCTTCTCCCATCGGGGTTTAGTATATATAGCGTACCAATATTTCTGTTTCTTATTCATGGCTTCGCCACCTCACTCCCATCATTCCACGACGGGTTGAGCAGATACGTACTCATCCGGCATAGACATTAAAATCCCGCATCCGGACATTCGGATGGGGTGAAAACGAAATCCCGAAAGCAAATATGCAGAACGGAAAGGCGTATATGTCGACCGATGGGTATATCGTATTTTTTCTGTCACAAATATAGCCATTTTTAACATTAACAGCCGGTCCTTGACAAGTAGGAAGCACACAGATCGCATCAATTTTCCCATTGATAATCAATCTTTTTTAGCACGATCGAAGCGAGAGATTAAGACACAGCAACCTGCCATTCCTGAAGACTTCAGACGGCCGACTTCCTAAACGGCACGGAGTACTTGTCATTTGACGATGTTTACACGACCATCAGACAACTGGTATGCCTCACCCTCTGCGGCGCACCAGGCCTTGCCCTGGGCGTCAAAAGACAGTTTTTCGCCAGTGCGACTGATCCATCCGATCTGACGGGCCGGATTTCCGACCATCATCGCGTAATCAGGCACATCCCGTATGATCACGGCACCTGCACCAATCAGAGCATAGGCCCCGATTTCGACACCGCAAACGATGGTTGCATTCGCACCTACCGTACTGCCCTTACGTAAAAGGGTTCTGCGGAATTCAGATTTCCGCTCCACAAAACTTCTGGGATTGATGACATTCGTAAACACCATGGAGGGACCAAGAAAGACATCGTCCTCCACTTCCACGCCGTTGTAAACCGACACGTTGTTCTGGATTTTCACACCATTACCGATGGTCACGCGATTGTCTATGAAGACATTCTGGCCTATGTTACATCTTTCTCCGATGACGGCCGTAGGCATCACATGGGTGAAATGCCAGATATGCGATCCCGCTCCTATGCGGGCGCCCTCGTCCACCCAGGCACTCGGGTGGACATGATATGTATCTTGCATGGGTTGGCCTGTTTTAGCCCCGGCAAATTCCGAAGCACGGCCAAATTAGCACATTTTCAGGGAACAACGACCTGTGCGCACGCTAGCACCTATTCGCCCGCTGGCTCATTGCGCCAGGCAATCGGTGGTAACAGAAATCCCGGCCGCTTTTCGAAGCCATATACGGGCGTGATTCCTTCGATGTTGCGGACCTCCAGCGGTACCTTCAACTCCCCGTTGATGATCCAGCGGACATTATGGATACATACCGCAATATTGATGATAAAAGAGCCTTCGCGCAACAGATGCGCATCGATGATGGCCTCCGACGTATAAACGCCTTCCTGCCAGGGCTCCACCGTCTTGTAAGAATCATCGTGGAAGACCGTGAACAAAGTCATCTCGCTCTTCTGCTCGATGAAATCAAAACCTATGCGCAAACCCGTGATCCGCTTCTTGATGCGATAGCGATAACAAACCTTGATGGGCCTGCTGCTGAGGAATACCACCCCGTCAGAATGCTCCTGCTTCAAATCAAAGTCCAGCAATTCAAAAAACTCATCCTCCGGGAGAGCCTTGAGCGATTCGCTCAGATCGGATGATTCAATCACGTGTTGCATGTGATTGATATAGTAGTTCAACCCCTCCTTCACATCACCGTGGAAATCCACCTGGCCATGCTTCATGACCAGCAATTTGTTGCACAGAGAACCAATGGAAATCATGTTGTGGCTGACAAACAATACCGTCTTGCCACCCTGGCGGCTCACTTCGCCCATCTTTCCGAGCGACTTCTTCTGAAACTCTATATCACCAACCGCCAAGACCTCATCGACAATCAGGATCTCACTCTCCAAATGCGCCGCCACACCAAAGGCCAGACGTACATACATCCCACTGCTGTAACGCTTTACAGGTGTGTCGATGTAACGCTCCACGCCGGAAAAATCAACGATCTCGTCGAATTTACGGGTGATCTCCTGCTTCGTCATCCCCAGGATCGCACCGTTCAAAAAGATATTCTCACGACCCGTCAACTCCGGATGAAAGCCTGTGCCCACTTCAAGCAGACTGGCCACACGGCCCTTGATCCGGATGCGTCCCGTACTGGGAGAGGTTGTACGGCTGAGCACCTTCAACAGTGTACTCTTGCCCGCTCCGTTCTTGCCAATGA
Source organism: Bacteroidota bacterium (assembly GCA_041167815.1). Classification (GTDB taxonomy): domain Bacteria; phylum Bacteroidota; class Bacteroidia; order Chitinophagales; family Chitinophagaceae; genus Pollutibacter. Next base: position 14,489 of record JBEEMB010000232.1, read on the forward strand.
TGCCAAGTACCTCGCCCTGCTTTACGTCGAAACCGACATCCTTCAGTGCAAAGACATAATCACTCGTCCCTTTCTTGGAACGGTCATTGACTTCCCCAACTTTGAGCAACGGATCCTCCTTGCCCTGGATGCGGTACCACCACCGGTACATGTCATCCTTCAAGGTGCCTGTGCCAACGAGACCCAGACGATATTGCTTGCTGATATCTTCGACGTTAATGACGGTTCTCATAATCTTTAAACAGTATCCATGAAAGTTTTCTCCACACGGTTGAATACAACGGTCCCGATCACCAGAATCACCGCCATCACACCGAAACTATATGCCAGCCCCGGAACACTGAGTTCTCCGGCGCCCAAATAAACATGCCTGAAGGCTTCTACCAGCCAGGAGATGGGATTCGCCTGTATCAACCAGCGGAACTTCGCATCCATCGAAGAGATAGGATAGATCACCGGTGTCGCATACATCAATAATTGGATCCCAAAGGTGATCAGAAAGAAAAGGTCGCGATACTTGGTCGTCATGGCCGACAGGATCAAACCCAAGCCCAGCGCGAGTCCTGCAAGAATGATCACCACAACCGGAGTGACCATCAGAATACCTATTATATCAGGATGCACATCGGATCCGGTCATCTTGTAATAGACCAGAAATACCACGAAGAGCAGAAACTGGACACCAAATTTGGCCAAACCCGAAATAGCGCGCGACAAAGGCATCACCAAACGCGGGAAATATACCTTCCCGAAAATACTGGCATTGGTGGTGAAGGTATTACTCGTGTTTGTCAAACAATCCGAAAAGTAATTCCACAACGTGATACCCGACATATAGAAGAGTACCTGCGGCAGTCCGTCTGTGGAGATCTTCGCGATGTTTCCGAAAATGATGGTAAATGTGATCGTCGTCAGCAAGGGCTGGATGAAGAACCACAAGGGCCCTAATATGGTCTGCTTGTAGACCGATACAAGATCACGACGGACAAACATCATCAACAGATAACCATGCCGCCACACTTCACGAAGATTCAGGGAGAAGAGACTCGATCGTGGCTCGATCACCATGTCCCAATCCTCCGTCAACTGGTTTTTTTCAGAATTCATGCCTTTTTCCATTCTGCCGCCATCAGCGGCTTTGTAATATTGCCATTGTCCGAAGTCTGCTCCCACCCCAATTAACTCAGGTGAACTGTTTTCAGACGGACACCCTCTCAAAACGGCCCGCGGGCCATTCTATTGCCCGGAACCGGAGTTGCGCTTAAAAAAAGAGCAGCCTGCACAGGCGCAAAAATAGTCGCCACCATACGAAGCCCGACGCTTACATCCTCTTTCCTGCATTTTTCTGTAAAAGAGATAAATACTAACATTGATAAACATAAGCTGATCACAAACCCGCCAAGCTTTTTACATGCAGGAACGTTATCCATCCCTCGATGTTTTCCGAGGAGCCACCGTCGCCCTCATGATCCTGGTCAACAACCCCGGAAGTTGGGCGCATATTTATGCACCCCTGGCCCACGCATCATGGCATGGGGCCACGCCCACCGACCTTGTATTTCCCTTCTTTCTGTTTGCCGTGGGCAATGCCCTGGCTTTCGTCATGCCCAGATTGGAACAGGCCGGCCCAATGGTGTTTCGAAAAAAAGTGCTGCGCCGTACCCTGCTCATTTTCGGGATCGGTCTGTTGCTCAACGCTTTTCCCTTCGTTAGATATGACGCTGACGGCCAACTGGTTATGAAACAATGGGAAAACCTGCGCATCATGGGGGTGCTGCAACGCATCGCACTTTGCTACCTGCTGGCCTCTGCCTTTGCCCGGCTCTGGAAAGAACGCGGTTCGCTGGTGGCAGGAGGGTTCCTGCTCCTGGGCTATTGGATGCTTTGCCTGGGATTGGGCACACCTGGTGACCCTTTCAGCCTCGAAGGTTATTTTGGCAATATGATCGACCGCGCAGTACTCGGCGAGTCCCATCTGTATCGTGGAGAAGGCATACCATTTGATCCTGAAGGCCTTATGAGTACCCTGCCGGCCGCCGTAAACACCATCTTCGGCTACCTTACCGGCGCCTATATCATTCGGAAAGGGCGCAACTGGGAAATGCTTTCAAACCTTTACGCAGCCGGTCTGATACTGATTTTTGCAGGGCTTTCCTGGGGCCTTTTATTCCCCATCAACAAAAAAATATGGACCAGCTCCTATGTGTTGTACACCGTCGGACTGGCCATGTGTGTGCTCGGTATCTTCATTCATCTGCTCGAATTCAGAAAGGCTGAAGGTGCCTGGAGCCGCTTCTTCCTGGTATTTGGACGAAACCCGCTGTTCATTTTCGTCCTCAGCGGTGTATTGGCCAAAACCTACGGACTTTTCCGCATCGAAGACGGTATGAAAGACGGCAAACCCATCTTCCGTGGACTCGGCAGCTGGATGTACGAACATCTGTTCGTGCCGCCTTTCGGGCAACTGAACGGATCGCTGCTTTACGCCATCGCACATATCCTCCTGTTCTGGCTGATCTGCCGATGGCTTGACCAACGGAAGATCTATATCAAAGTATGATCCTTCAATACCAACAATCACTTTACCCATCTCTTCTCACAAAAAATTTATAAACCCATGCGATTCACCATCACACACCATACGGAACAAGGCTGGAATGAAGTCCGACTCACGGATACCCTGCGCGGCACCATCGCATCCGTCATTCCTTCGGCAGGCGCCCTGCTCAATGGCTTCAGCGTCGAACGTTCCGGCATCCGGACAAACATCATCGATGGTTTCCGGGATGCGGATGACTGGCGGACCCGCATCGAAAATGGTTTCCAAAGCGCCAAACTCTCACCCTTCGTCTGCCGGCTGCACAACAGCACTTATCAGTGGCAGGGTGAAACACATCACGTCGAAAAATTCAGCCTCAATGGCTCTGCGATCCACGGCATCCTGTATGATGCATCCTACGAGACCATTGAAGAGAAAATACAAAACGACCATGCTGAACTGGAACTTCGGCATAGTTACATCGGCGATATCCCCGGATACCCGTTTCCATACGACTGTTACATTCGCTATCGCCTACTGGAGGATGACAGCCTGGTGGTCACCACGGCCATCCATAACCGAAGCGAAACGCCCATCCCTATCGCAGATGGCTGGCACCCCTACTTCACCCTGGGCGGGAAAGTAGATGAACTCACGCTGCAGTTCCATGCGAAAGGACAAATTGAATATGATGCCGGGCTCCTGCCCACCGGTCGGATGGTGGAGAACAGCGCCTGGGGTTCCCCACGACGGATCGGAGATACCGCACTTGACGACGGATTCCTCCTTGATTTCGGTTATGCGCAACCGTTATGTACGTTGTCGGATCCGTCAACAGGAATGGCCGTATGCTTTCATCCGGATCCATCATATCCATACCTGCAATTGTACATCCCGCCGCACCGGCACAGCATCGCCATCGAAAACCTCAGTGCCGCGCCGGATGCCTTCAATAATGGTATGGGATTGATCTCACTGGAACCGGATCATACGAGGACGTTCTCTGTTCGATATGCGATTCGTTGCGATTGATGCCCCGATCATCATCCTTGCAATGCCTCAAAGGCTTTTGATCAGTGTACTTCAAACATCTCGGCCCACCGGGTGGTGAACCGCCGGCTGCGCAGTTCCTGCCGCATCTTCCAGTTGCGCGTCATACCTGAAGCGGCATACTTTACAATGTCGTCGCGCATACTCACATTCAGGTTGTCGATGACATCCATCAACCCCTTGGCCGGTCCCGGCGATGCCGGCATGAAAAGATTCCCCTGGATGGCGGCATCGGGCACCAATCCTCCAAGGATCACACCGGCCTTCAGATATTTCATACCCGGCCGGTACAACTGATCGACCAGGGGCAACGTATGTGCCATCAACTCATGCGTCACAGACGTCGACTGCGGCAGCACCGCATATCGATGGTCACTCCGGGGCTCGTAAACATAGCTTCCGGAACTACCCCCGCTCGTGACCACGAACACATCCACCGTAGTGGCTGCCGAATGTTGACGCCGCAGCTTCTCCGCCGCCCGGGCCGTGTATGTGGCCACCGCTTCGCGCAAAGCAACCGCATCAAAAACCGGTGTGCCAAACATCCGGGTGGTGGCGATCATCTGCTTTTTCTCCAACGGATCCTTCAGCGCGATGCATGGATCCCCCCGTAGCTCGCGGATCAGACGGACCCCCACCACACCCCCCAGCTGACGACGCGCCCATTCCTCAGGCATCTGACGCAACTGCCAGGCCGTACGAATACCGTAATGATCGCGCAAACGCACCGCATACCGACGACCAATGCCCCAAAGATCACCCACCTCCGTGCGCTCCAACGCCATACGTATGTCATCCTCCGAATCCAGTACCAACACACAGTTCGTGGCACGCTTGTCCTTCTTCGCCAACTTGTTGGCGACCTTGCTCAACAGCTTCGTGGGCGCTAGTCCCACAGAAACGCGAATACCCGTCCACTCTTCCACTACCGTCCGCAAATGCAACGCAAATGCGGCCAAACGGTCATCCGGAATATGCCGCAGGTCTAAAAAAGCCTCATCGACCGAATACACTTCCACACGCTCATGCCTGCCCTCCGCATCATCCATCAGATGACGCAGCGTATCCATCACCCGCATGCTCATGTCACCATATAAATGGTAGTTCGATGAAAAAACAGAAATACCATGCGTCTGCAACAGATCCCTGGATTGATAGAAGGGAATGCCCATGTCCACACCCAACGCCTTCGCCTCATCCGTCCGTGCAATGATGCAACCGTCATTGTTGCTCAACACCACCACCGGCCGCGACTGCAAGTCCGGCCTGAACAGCCGCTCGCAGGAACAATAAAAACTGTTGCAATCCACGATGCCCATCATACCGCGTCCCTTTGAAAAACTCCAAAATCATAAGGCATGGATCACATAGGTCACCACACCCCAAACCGAAAACTCCGCATACGGATCCACTTCTATCGGAGCCAGCCTGGGCGTCTCCGGAATCAGGCGGACACGGTTCAGCGTCCGCTCCAACCGACGGATAAGCATCTCCCCGTTCAGCGTCGCAATCACCACACGCCCACTCGCAGGCTTCAGACTTCGATCAACGATCACCACATCCCCGTCAAAAATCCCGGCGCCCGTCATCGCATCCCCACGCACACGCATGAAAAAGGTAGCGGGTTTGTTGCGGACGAGCTGCTCGTTCAAATCGATACCCCGCTCGGCATAATCATCCGTAGCCGCCCCAAAGCCCGTGGCGGCCGCCGTCCGAACCTGCTGCTGCGTGTATTGTTTCGTGCCGCGGTACGCGGCTCCTGATATCACTTCTCCATCCATTGGTATATTTTTTTGGAATACTAAATTATTTAGTAATTTCATGCTAAACAATTTATCAAAGAAATTTATTTCCGATGGTACGAATGACAACGATACCCGCCGACAGGATGGAGTGGAAACCGCAAGGCGGACAACGAGGAGAAACCGCCTGGCAGGAATATATGTACCGGCTGGTGATCTGCCCGGAAGGAGAAGCCGCCGAACGAATCAGACAACTCAATGACGGCGAGTCGACAAAAGAACAAAAACCACCGCTGCCTTCCATCACGCTGGTCGCCTTCCGAGGACGCGAAGCCATGGAAGACACCATCATTCGCTGGGTGCAGCGCGTCTGCCGGATGCACCGCCGATTCCAGGTATCACTCGAACATCCAAGACATCACCCCGCCGGAGGCTGGAGGATGAGCGTAACGGATACCGCAGCACTGTACCAACTTTCGGAAAAACTCTCCGTCATAGACGACTACATAAACACATGCCGCATGGGACCCGTACACCGGGAAACAAACTATGCCTGCCGACAGGAAGGGGTGACGATCCCGGCCAATCTGACCCTGAAAGCCGGCTTGGAGCCGGACAAACCATTCGCCTCCTTTATGGCACACAGCCTCGTCCTCACCCGACAGGCCTATGCCGGCAGCGCAAACGAAATCGTCAACCTGTTTGCTTTCCTCCCCTGAAAAATCGTGATTACACCCCACAGGTCCGACGGAAAGACTGATAGCATCGGAGAAAAATCACCCGCAGAAAAGGGGATAATGCCATGGTGGCGCCTTCCGTAGATGTGACTTTTACCAAAACAAGTCACATGAAAAGAAATGATGAAAACAACAACGGAAGCCTCGACGAACAAATCAGAATCGAGAACGAGATCATCAAAATGAAACTCATGCTCGAACATGGTGCCCAATTCTCCACAAGCAAAAGTGATGAAACGATGGAACCCGCGCTGGAACATGCCTTCCTGAAACACGTCCTCGCCATGGAAGAGGCTTACAAAAAAGGAGAGAGCATCTCGATCTTCGAAAAAATCGGCTGCCCGACAGATATCCCTTCATTGGAAAATCTGACAAGGGAGGAACTGCCAAAAGCACTGCAGGAAATGAAAGAACGACTCTTTGCACACGGCATCGAAGTCAGACCCGTGGAAGATGACATCGATCCGGAAGAATTCTACCGATTCCTCACCAAGGAACTGATGGACGTGAAAATATTCGACAAACCGGGTATCCATTGCTTTTTTTGGGACACGTTCCCAAGGACAGAAGACTGCCGACTCGAAAGAATGGCCAAAAAAGAATGTTTCCAAACCATCATCGCCGGAAAAGCACCGCTGGGAGACATCAGCAAAGAAAATCCACTGCGATTGAATGGCTTCGAACACTATGACCGGTCATCCATACAAAAGCGACTCATGAAATTCAGGGCCCCCTTCATAGACGTGCTCGGCCTAAACACGCGAATCGACCGCACCATTCTTGAACGGGATACCTGTACCGTTTATGGATCGCACGAAACTTCATTATGCATGAAAGACCGCTGCGAGATTGTCAAAGGCGAATGGTTCGTAAGCTTCCAACGTAATGCATCCGGAGGCTGGGATATCACAGAGATTGACATCGACGGTCTCAGCATCTGATACCTGCACATCAGACCAAGGGAGGTATTTTTCATGACATTGGTGTCCGGTTATTGAAGCGCTTTCAATAACTTTCCGTCAGACGCCAAAGCCATGTCAAATCCCTCCAGTACCAGATATCCTGCCATCGACCTGCTCCGCGGTATGACCGTTTGCTTCATGATCATCGTCAATACCGGCGGATCTGGAGCCGAACCTTACGCATTGTTGCAACATGCCGATTGGCATGGCTTCACGCCAACTGACCTCGTATTTCCGACCTTTCTCTTCGTCGTGGGTAATGCCCTTGCTTTTACCCTGCCAAAGATGGAAGGGCTCGGCAACCGCGAGGCTACAATGAAGATCCTGAAGCGTACCGCACTGATTTTTTTATTTGGCTATCTGATGTATTGGTTTCCATTCGTACGTGTCGACGAAACAGGAGGATGGTCGTTGAAACCCATCTCCGAAACCCGCATCCTGGGCGTACTGCAACGCATCGCCCTATGCTATGGAATCAGTGCACTGCTGTTAAGGGTTTGGTCGGTCAGAACCATCTGGATCAGCGGAATATTTATTTTGGTGGGATATTGGACAGCGCTGGCCTGGGGAGGGGATGATACCATTGAGGGAAACCTGGTCAGACAGATCGACAGGGCGCTCTTGGGTGATGACCATTTATATCATGGCAATAACATCGCTTTCGATCCGGAGGGATTGCTGAGTACACTGCCCGCCCTGATCAATGTGTGGGCAGGATATCTTTCGGCCTTGCATATCAGAAAACATGGCAATACCTACAAA
>JBEEMB010000247.1:0-2886 GCA_041167815.1 Bacteroidota bacterium
AAAACGGGGATCATTCGCGTGCGCGATCTGGTCAAGCGTTATGGTGATTTCGAGGCGGTGCGCGGCATCAGTTTCGAGGTCATGGAAGGGGAGATATTCGGATTGCTGGGACCCAACGGGGCCGGCAAATCCACCACCCTCGAGATCATGGAGACCCTGCGAAGTAAGACCTCCGGAGAGGTCATCATCAACGGGATTTCTGTGGATGACGATCCGCAGCGCATCAAACGCATCATCGGGGTGCAGTTGCAGACCTCCGGTTTTTATCCGGGTCTCAATCTGACCGAATCCATCCGGCTCTTCAATGGACTGTACAACACGGTGGTCGATCCGAAGGAATTGTTGTCCAGGGTGAATCTGGAAGACAAAGCCCGCAGCCGGTTCAAAGACCTGAGTGGCGGTCAGCAGCAACGTTTTGCCATTGCCATCACCCTCATCAATAAACCCAAGGTGGTGTTCCTGGATGAACCCACCACAGGCCTGGATCCGCAGGCTCGTCGCAATCTCTGGGAGTTGATCCGCGACATCCGGCAGCAGGGCACTACGGTGATCCTCACCACACACTACATGGATGAAGCGGAAGTATTGTGTGATCGCGTGGCAATCATGGATGGCGGTCGCATTATCGCGATAGATCCACCTCACCTGATGATCGACCGGCTGATGGCATCCGGTTTCACGCCGGAGAAGGAAGTCCGAGGTGCAAGCCTCGAAGATGTTTTCATCCGGCTCACCGGCCATGCCCTGCGCGAAGGATAATGCTGAATGCAGTACCTTGCAGTCTTCCAAATACAATACACCGATATGAAGCAAATCCTTTCTATGCTCCTCCTTGGCGGACTGACGATCTCCGCCTCGGCGCAAACCAAACCCGCACCCGTGAAGTCAACGGCAACCAAACCTGCAGCGAAGCCGGCCACACCAGCCAAGCCTGCAGCCGCAGCTGCCAAACCCGCGGCTCCCGCCCTAAAAACGACCCTCGACAGTATGAGCTATGCCATCGGCATGCTCGACGGTAATTTCTTCAAACAGCAGGGCCTTACGCAGGTCAACGCATCACTGCTGGGTAAAGGCTTTCAAGACATACTCAAAGGCAATACCATCCTGACGCCAGAACAGGCCGATGGCGTGATCCGCCGCCAGCTTCAAGCACTTTCGCGTACGAAGATCCAGCCGGTGATCGATGAGGGACGTAAGTTCCTGGCAGAGAATGCCAAGAAGCCCGGCGTGAAACAAACCGCCAGCGGACTGCAATACGAAGTGATCACGGAAGGTACCGGCGAACAACCCAAGGATACCAACACCGTCAAAGTGCATTACGACGGCTTCCTGTTGAATGGTACCACCCCGTTCGACAGCTCCCGCGAACGTGGTGAACCCGCCACCTTCCCCCTGAATGCGGTCATCCGCGGATGGACCGAAGGTGTACAGCTGATGAAGACCGGTTCCCGCTACAAGTTCTGGATTCCCTTCGAACTCGGATACGGCGAACAGGGTGCCGGAGAGAAGATCCCCGGTGGATCCGTCCTCATGTTCGACGTAGAGCTCATCGAAATCGTGAAGCAAGCACAACAATAAAACCAAGCCGCCGCACCGTCTGTCAATATCGGTGCGGCGGTTTTCAATTTTCGGTTATGGATGACCGTTATCCCATAGGCAAGTATGTTCCCATAGGCGACGATCCGAAAGCACTTCAGTCGGCGCTGATCGATTTGCTCCATTTTCCCCGCAAATTGGAAATCGCGATCCTCGACCTGGATGCCGATCAGCTCGATACTCCATATCGCGAGGGCGGCTGGACGGTCACCCAGTTGGTACATCACATGGCCGACAGTCACATGAACGCATACATCCGTTGCAAGCTGGGATTGACGGAAGACCATCCCGTGATCAAACCCTATAATGAAGCAGCATGGGCAGAGCTCGCCGATGTGCGGACGGTGCCGATCAACATGTCTCTTACCCTGCTCCACGCCCTGCATGCCCGCTGGCATGCATTGTTCAGCTCCCTCGATGACTCACAGTGGGCAAGAACCGTTGTGCATCCCGAGACGAAACGTACACTGTCCATCCGCGACCTCGCAGGCATCTACGCCTGGCATGGCAACCATCATGTGGCGCATGTGAACAACCTGCGCGACCGTATGGGGTGGTGGTGATTTTCGTGTATGCCTGACCGCTAGTAATTCATATTTATCATGGAATGGAAGATCATCTCCTCCGAGTTATTGTTCAACGACCGTTGGTTCAGGGTCCGAAGGGATCGCTGTGAACGGCCGGATGGTAAGATCGTCGATCCGTATTATGTGTATGAATTCCCTGAATGGGTGACGGCTGTAGCGTTGACCGAGGATGGCCGTTTCATCTTTGAAAGGCAATACCGGCATGGTCTCCAGCTCACACAGTTCGAGATCCCCGGAGGTTGCATCGATCCGGAAGACAAGAATCCGGAAGCCGCCATCGCCCGTGAACTCCTGGAGGAGACTGGATACAGTTTCTCCAATTTCAAGTATCTGGGGCGTACTTCAGCGAATCCATCCACCAACAGCAATTGGATGCATTTCTATCTCGCCACCGGGGGCGTATTGACACGTGAACAGGAGCTGGACGATAACGAAGACATCGAGATTCATCTCTTCTCGCTTGAAGAGGTGAAGGATCTGCTTCGGAAAAATCAGGTCATCCAAAGCATGCACTGCACGGCATTGTTCTATGCGTTGGCGGAACTCGGGGCCCTCCAATATTGATATTTATTTTTAGAGATGATCTCGGTATTTATCCGGATCAAGTTCCCCGGCCAGAAATACGCTGCCGCATACAAGGATTAAATCATCTGCAGCGGCTTCTTGCAGCGCAGCATCCAGTGCTTCATCAATATTCGGGTAG
>JBEEMB010000255.1:0-9191 GCA_041167815.1 Bacteroidota bacterium
TCAGAGGGATTGGAACTGGGGACGGATGTCGGACTGATATCCTACAACGAAACACCCTGGAAAAGATTCATCCTCAATGGCATCACCACCATTTCCACCGACTTCCGTGCGATGGGTGAGCTGACCGCCAGGATGATCCTCGACAATCAATCCGGACATATTGCCGTCCCCTTCGCACTGACCCTCAGGAACTCCCTGTAAAAACATCTGCCCGGTATGAAAATGAAAAAAGGATTCAGAATATTCTCCGTCTCATTGGCCGTTGTGCTCGCCGCATACTTTACCTGGTCGGGCGCCGGCAGGAAACAACCGCTGACAGATATCCGGCTGGAAATCGACAGCACCTACTCACTGTTCGCAGACTCCGGCAAAGGCAATATCGTCGGGATAAGCCCTTACATGTTGCCGGTGGATTACGCATCCCGACAGCATTTCCTCAATAAACTCGACGGCTACATGCAGGCTGCCGACCTCAAAGGCTGGCTGAATCCGAAAACCGTCGTCATATTTCCCGAATACATCGGCACCTGGCTGGTGGTGGAGGGACAAAAAAGCAGCATCTACCAGGCCGCCACGGTGGATGAAGCGATGCGAACCTACATGACTTCCAATCTCTTCTCATACCTGCGCGACTGGTTCACCACGCCCGATGATACCGGCGATAAACTCAGCCATTCCATCTTCGCCAGTCAGGGCTATCGCATGGCTGCCAGCTATCGCGAAGTATTCGGCGTACTGTCACGCAAATACGGGGTAACCATCATCGCCGGATCCATCCTGCTGCCCAATCCCGAGGTAGTGGACGACCGTATAAAGATCGGCATGGGCCCACTCTACAACACAACGGCGGTTTTCGACACGAATGGCCGGATACAGCCCTTCCTCGGACGCAAATGCTTTCCCGTGGCGGAAGAACAACCCTTCGTCGCCCGGGAAAAACCGGAAAAGACCCCCGTTTTCGATCTGCCCTGCGGACGCACTGCCGTACAAATATGCGCCGACAGCTGGTTCCCCGAGAGCTATGCCAGCCTGGCGAACCGTGCCCCACAGATCATCGCCGTGCCGGCCTACACCTCAGGCACAGGCAGCATGGACAGTCTCTGGAAAGGCTATAGTGGATATCCCATGCCGGCGGATGTCGACAGCACCGACCGCGGACGCATCACCCTGGCGGAGGCCTGGCAGAAATACACCCTGCCCGGACGGATCCGGAAAAGCTCCGCAACATTCGGGATGATCGTGCCGCTGCGCGGAAAACTCTGGGATCTGGGAACGGACGGCAGCATCATCGCCGTAGCCGGCGACAGCGTCTTCACCGCCCGCCGTGCTACAGGGGCCGCCATCGTCAATATGTACCTGCATTGATATCAGCGGGGCGTCATCCGCACCACCGGAACGATCATCTCCTCCAGGGAAATACCACCATGCTGGAAACTGTTGCGGTAATAGTTCGCAAACTGGTTGAAATTATTGGGATAGCAGAGGAACCGCTCCTCGCGGGCGAAAATATAAGATGAATTGACCGTCGGCGTCGGGAGTCCCGCCACCTTCGGATCCCGGAAGGCCAGCACATCCTGCGGACTGTAATCCAGATTCCTGCCGTGTTTGTAACGTAAATTGGCCGTCGTCGACCGGTCTCCCACCACTTTGCAGGCGTCCTTGACACGCACCGAACCATGATCCGTGGAGAGTACGAGTGAAATCCCCTTTTCCGCAACTTTGCGCAGCGTCTGCAACAGCGGCGAATGCTCGAACCAGCTGCGGGTAAGGCTGCGGTAACTGCGCTCATCCCCGGCCAGCTCCTTCAGCACTTCCATCTCCGTGCGCGCATGGCTGAGCATGTCCACGAAATTGTACACCACGATCGACAGATCGAAATTCAGCAGGTTGTGCGCGCCTTCCGCCAGTTTCTGCGCATCCTGATGTGAGGTGATCTTATGATAGGAAACCCGGATATCCTCCCGTTTCAGCCGCTTCAGCTGTGCCCGGAAAAACTCCTCCTCATGCAGGTTCTTACTGCCTTCTTCCTCATCCTGCTTCCATTTTCCGGGAAACTGACGCTCGATCTCCACCGGCAATAAACCGGCAAACACCGCATTGCGGGCATACTGCGTTGCCGTCGGCAGGATGCTGTAGAACATATCCTCCTGCACGATCCGGAACGTCTCGGCAAACACGGGTTCGATGGCCTTCCACTGGTCGTACCGCAGGTTGTCGATCAACAACCACAAGGTCGGACGCCCCTTTTCGATATGCGGCAGCACCATCCGCCGGAACATCGTATGACTCATCACCGGCGCTTCTTCCTGCAACCGGGGATCGAGCCAGGAGGCATAGTGCCTTGATATGTATTTGAAGAATTCTGCATTGGCATCGCTCTTGTGCGATTGATGGACGTCCTGCATCTCCGGACTGTCGGACCGCTCCATCGCCATCTCCCAGTACGTCAGCCTGCGATAGATATCCATCCATCCCGCCTGGTCGGGATCGCTGTTCAACGCCATGAACAACTGACGGAACTGCTGTTGATAGTCTGACGTGGTTTTTTCTGCCACCAACCGGCGATTGTCGATGATTTTTTTGAGACTCGACAACACCTGGTGGGGATTGACCGGCTTGATCAGATAATCGCTGATCTGGGCACCAATGGCCTCATCCATCAGGTTCTCGGTCTCGTTCTTGGTGATCATCACCACCGGAATATGCGCATCCTGCTCCTTGATGCCCGACAAGGTCTCCAACCCCGTCATCCCCGGCATCGTCTCGTCCAGCAGTACAATGTCTACCGTGTTCGAGCGCAAAAATTCCAGCGCATCCGGTCCGTTCGAAAGCATGGTGACGGCATAGCCCTTTGCCTCCAGGAAGCGTTTCTGTGACTCAAGACTCTCGATCTCATCGTCCACCCAAAGAATCTTCGCCAGTGACATATGAAGTTGTTTTTACGACACGAAGGTAACCTTCCGCCACATACCCGGCAGGCTGTTGTAAATTTGCCGTTCAAACTTACGAAGATGGCATTCCGCAAGATCATCAACGACCCGGTGCATGGCTTCATCACGCTCGACGATCCCCTGATCTATCGGGTGATGTCTCATCCCTGGTGCCAGCGCTTGCGGAGGATCTCGCAGATGGCCCTCTCCCATCTCGTATATCCGGGTGCGGTCCACACCCGGCTGCACCACGCCCTCGGTGCCTACCATCTCATGACCCTCGCCCTGCAGGAACTCAAATCCAAAGGCGTGGACATCACACCGGAGGAAGAACAGGGTGCCCGCATCGCCATCCTGCTGCACGACATCGGTCACGGCCCGTTCTCCCACGCGCTGGAAAGCGTCGTGATTCCTGAAATGAGCCACGAAGCGATCTCCCTGCTGATCATGGAAAAGCTGAACGATGAGTGCGACGGCCAGCTGCAGACCGCCATCGACATCTTCCGGGATACCTATCCCAAAAAATTCCTGCACCAGCTGGTCAGCGGACAACTCGACGTGGACCGGATGGACTATCTCGCGCGCGACAGCTTCTTCACCGGTGTGATCGAAGGCACCATCGGATACGACAGGATCCTGAAGATGCTCACCGTGCACGGCGACACGTTGATGGTGGAGGAAAAAGGCATCTATTCCATCGAGAAATTCCTGGTCGCCAGACGACTCATGTACTGGCAGGTCTATCTCCATAAAACCGTGATCAGTGCGGAAGTGGTGCTGGTGCGCATTTTCGAGCGGGCACGCGCACTGGCCGCAGCCGGTGATATCGCCGTTCGCCGTTCCGATGCTTTGGGCCTCTTCCTTTTCCGGGAGCAATCCGTCGACCCGGCCGAACATCTGGCTGAATTCTGCCGGCTGGATGATGCGGACGTGATCGTGGCCATCAAACAGTGGAGCTTCCACCCGGATCGGGTACTGTCCATCCTGTGCCATGCGCTGCTTGACCGGCAACTCTTCAAATTGAGGCTGCAGTCGGAGCCTGTGGCAGAAGGCGAACTGGCGTCCATGCAGGAAACCCTGAAACGACAACTGTCCATGACCGATGAAGAAGTCAGATACCTGGCCTTCACCGGCACCGCTGTCAACCGGCTGTACAATCCGAATGATGAACGAATAGACATCCTCTTCAGAGATGGATCGGTGCGGGATATTTCGTCCGTGGATCATGCGCTGATCCACCGGACCCTCTCCCAACCCGTGAAAAAATTCTACCTTTGCCATTATCCGGCCAACCTTTGATGGGCAAAAGATGTCTATAAGGTAGAAGGCTTCTCCGGCAAGAAGCCAACCCGATGAACGACCGACACCGGCTGGGTTGACGACCCCGCTTTCTATCAGAAAAAGG
The DNA here is from genome assembly GCA_041167815.1 of Bacteroidota bacterium. Taxonomy (GTDB): domain Bacteria; phylum Bacteroidota; class Bacteroidia; order Chitinophagales; family Chitinophagaceae; genus Pollutibacter. The sequence goes on from JBEEMB010000255.1 coordinate 4,336, forward strand.
CTGCAACCCGACGCACATGCAATTTACCGCTGCTCAGATCTCCTCCATCATCAACGGCAGGGTGGAAGGTGATCCATCCACTTCAGTATCATCCTTCTCCAAGATCGAAGAAGCAAGCAGCGGCCAGCTCGCATTCCTGGCGAACCCCAAATACGAAGAATACCTGTACAATACCGGGGCTTCCATCATCATCGTCAACGAATCCCTTGAGCTGAAATCTGCCATCAGCGCCACACTCATTCGGGTGCCGGATGCATATTCCGCCTTCGCCCGGCTGCTTTCAGCCTATCAGGAAATAGTCAGCCTGCAACTCAGCGGTATCGAACAGCCCAGTCATATTGCCACCACCGCCACCCTGGGAGAACGAGTCTATGTGGGCGCTTTCGCCTACATTGGAGACCACGTGACCATTGGCAATGATACCAAAATCCACCCCCAGGTCTACCTTGGCCGGAATGTCCGCATCGGCAACAACACCGTCATCCATCCCGGCGTCAAGATCTATCACGAGTGTGTCATCGGCGACCATGTGATCATACATGCCGGCACGGTCATCGGCAGCGACGGTTTCGGATTTGCCCCTCAGGCTGACGGATCGTACAGTAAAGTGCCCCAAATAGGTAATGTGATGGTTGAAAACCATGTCGAGATCGGCGCAAACGCCTGCATCGACCGGGCCACCATGGGCTCCACGATCATCCGCACCGGTGCCAAACTCGACAACCTGATCCAACTCGCGCACAACGTCGAAGTGGGCCGGAACACTGTGATCGCCGCACAAGCAGGCGTCAGCGGCAGCACCAAGATCGGAGAACGCGTTCAGATCGGCGGACAGGCAGGCATCGCAGGACATATCACCATCGCCGAAGGCACACAGATCAACGGCCAGAGCGGTGTCACCAAGGCCATCAAAACCCCGAAAACACAGGTCACCGGAACCCCGGCGTTCAACTTTACCGCAGCCCTCCGTTCACAAGCCGTCACCCGTAACCTTCCGGCACTGGAAAAACGACTGCTCGAACTGGAAAACATCGTACAACAGCTTCGCCACGCCCACGTCTGACACCCGACGCTTGCCATGACGGCGGGACAGGACATCCTTAGCCGGAAAATGAATTATCTTTGCGCCCTAAAAACCTAACAGGACATGGAGCCAGGCTTCAATCCCGACTTTCAGCATACACTTAAATGCCCCATCAGCATCTCCGGCACCGGACTGCATACGGGGATTAACGTGGACATGACCCTGAACCCGGCCAACCCCGGATTCGGCATCCAGTTCAAGCGGATCGACCTGCCCGGACAACCCGTGGTGAAGGCCGACTGCGAATTGGTGACCGATACCTCCAGGGGTACCACGCTGGAAGACAACGGCGCGCGCGTCAGCACCGTCGAACATATCCTTGCGGCCCTCGTAGGTATGGGTGTCGACAACTGCCTGATCGAAGTCAACGGACCCGAGATCCCAATCATCGATGGCAGCTCACAACCCTTTGTGGAAATCATCGATGAAGCAGGGGTGGTGGAACAGGATGCCGCCAAGAACTGGTACACCATCGACACCAATATCACCTACTATCACGAAGGGAAAAGGGTAGAGCTCGTAGCCATGCCCGCCACGGAATACAAGGTGACGACCCTGATCGATTTCAACAGCCCGGTCCTCGGCACGCAACACGCCGGACTGAAATCCATCCGGGAATTCAAATCAGAGATCGCACCCTGCCGCACCTTCTGTTTCCTGCACGAACTGGAAGCACTGCTCGATCACAACCTCATCAAAGGCGGAGACATCAACAACGCGATCGTGGTGGTGGATAAACCCGTGACCGACGAGGAAATGGCACGACTGGCCAAGGCCTTCGGTAAAGAAAAAATTGAAGTCAAAACCGAAGGATACCTCAACAACCTCGAACTCCGCTTCCCCAACGAACCCGCCCGCCACAAACTCCTCGATGTCGTCGGTGACCTGGCCCTCATCGGATACCCGATCAAGGCACATATCATCGCCAACCGCCCCGGCCACCACTCTAATGTGGAGTTCGCCAAACTGATCAAGCAATATATCCGCAAGAACAAACATGTGAAAGACGTACCTGTGTACGACCCGACACAGCAACCGGTTTTCACCACCCAGCAGATCGAAAAAAAACTGCCGCATCGCTACCCATTCCTGCTGGTCGACAAGATCCTGGAACTCTCAGACACCCATATCCTGGGACTGAAGAACGTCACCTTCAATGAGCCTTTCTTCACCGGACACTTCCCCGGAAACCCGGTGATGCCGGGCGTCCTGCAGGTCGAAGCCCTCGCTCAGACAGGAGGCATCCTGGCCATCAACACCCTCCCCCCCGGAGAGTATGACACCTACTTTGTGAAGATCGACAACTGTAAATTCAAACAGAAAGTCGTGCCGGGAGATACCATGCTCCTTAAACTTGAACTGCTCGGCCCGATCAGAAGGGGCATATGCGAAATGCACGGCACGGTTTATGTAGGCAACAAGATCACCACGGAGGCGTACCTGATGGCACAACTCGTCAAAAGAGGTTGACACAGGCACACGACCCAAAGCCAGGACATACAACAAACAACACACCCCGCATGATCCATCCGCACACATACATCCATCCCAACGCCAAAGTGGCGACCAACGTCAAGATCGACCCGTTCACCGTCATCCATCAGAACGTCGAGATCGGCGAAGGAACCTGGATCGGAAGTAACGTGACGATCATGGAAGGAGCGCGCATCGGAAAAAACTGCCGCATCTTCCCCGGAGCCGTGCTGTCCGCCATCCCGCAGGATCTGAAATTCGAAGGAGAAGTCACCACCGTGGAAATCGGCGATAATACCACCATCCGTGAGTTCGTGACCATACACCGCGGTACCAGCGATCGCTGGAAGACCGTTGTCGGACGGAACTGCCTGATCATGGCCTATACCCATATCGCACACGACTGCAAGATCGGCGACAACTGCATCCTCAGCAACAACACCCAGGTGGCCGGACACGTAACCGTGGGCAACCACGCCATCCTGGCCGGCATGTGCGCCGTGCACCAGTTCGTGAACATCGGCCAACACGCCTTCGTCGCCGGTGGCTCACTCGTGAGAAAAGATGTGCCCCCCTTCATCAAGGCCGGACGGATGCCCCTCAGCTACGCCGGGGTGAATTCCGTCGGACTCAAAAGAAAAGGCTTTACGGTGGAAACCATCAACCATGTCATGGACATCTACCGCCACATCTACAATAAAGGGATGAACACCACCCAGGCCCTGCAATACATCGAAGAAGAATTCCCCGTCACCGACGAACGCGACGAGATCCTCACCTTCATCCGGGAAAGCGGACGCGGTATCATCAAGCGCCACACCAAAAACACGATCGATGAGGATGTGTCTGAATGATGCCGGGAAGCGGTTCAACCGCGACTGGATATTCAGACACGTGGATCTTGAACTCCACGCAGGACAGCGCTACGCCATCACCGGACACAACGGATCCGGCAAGTCCACCCTGCTGCAACTCATCGGTGGCATGATCACGCCCAGCGAAGGAAAACGTTTGTTGGAAAAGCACGGACAGGCCCTGGAAGAAGAGGACACTTACCGGGAAGTCTCCCTCTGCGCACCCTACCTCGAATTGATTGAAGAAATGACCGGTATGGAAAGCCTGTCCTTTCACCAGGGCTTCAAACCCCTGCGCAACGGGCACACACCGGCATCCATCCTCGAAGCCGTCGGACTCCGGAAAGCCGCTGAAAAACAAGTCAGATACTACAGCAGCGGAATGAAACAAAGGTTGAAACTCGCGCAGGCCTTCTTTTCAGACAGCGCCCTGCTCCTGCTCGACGAGCCCTGCACGAACCTCGACAAAACCGGCATCGCTTTGTATCAGACCCTGATGGCTACCTGCACGGAAGGCAGAATAGTGGTCATCAGCAGCAATGATGAAACGGAATATGACGGGGCGGACACCATCCTTTCGATGGATAGCTGGAAGAAATAATCCCCCGATCAACGCTGACTGGCGATCAGCAAATTCAGGTCGGTGTACTTCAACCCGAACCGCTCGCTCAGGTGGATATTGGTGAGCGCTCCCTTGAACAGATAGATACCTGACCGGATATTGAACTTATGCCAGACCAGGTACTCCAGCCCACCGGAATCCCCGATCTCCATCAGCAATGGCATCAACACATTACTGATCGCCTGGGAAGCCGTGCGGGCAAAGCGGGAAGGGATGTTCGGCACACAATAATGTTGTACCCCGAATTTGACGATCACCGGATGTTCGTGTGAAGTCACCTCCGAGGTCTCAAAACAACCGCCCCGGTCGATGCTCACATCCACGATCACACTGCCACGGCGCATGCGCGATACCATATCTTCCGTAACAACGATCGGGGTCCTGCCGCCGAAGGAAGAAAGCGCCCCCACGGCCACATCGCAGGTCTTCAACTGCTTACCCAGGATACCCGGTTCGATCACGGATGTCCACAGACGGGTGCCCATGTTATTCTGCAACCGTTTCAGCCGGTAGATGTTATTGTCGAACACCTTCACACTGGCGCCGACCGCCAGGGCCGTCCGGGCCGCATATTCCCCGACGATCCCTGCCCCGATGATGATCACCTTGGTCGGCGGAATTCCCGAAATACCTCCAAGCAGCACGCCACGCCCCTCCTTTGTATCGCCCAGGTATTGCCCGGCGATCAGCATGACGGCACTACCGGCCAGTTCGCTCATGCTCCGAACAATGGGATTATGCCCCGAATCATCCTTCAGGTTTTCGAAGGACAAGGCCGTGATCCGGCGTTCCATCATGCGCTCGAGGATATGCTGACGCATGA
>JBEEMB010000276.1:0-14910 GCA_041167815.1 Bacteroidota bacterium
TTTGGGACCTTGCATTTCACCCCCCCCATCAATTCTTCCGCTCTGCCTTGATCTGTTCCAACACGGCCTTCGCTTTCTCCAGCTCTGATGCAGACTTTTTCAGATCCTCCGCATTTTCGGATAATTCCTTCTCCAGTTTTTGCTTCCGTTTTTCTAAATCAGATTGCTTTCGTTCGGCTTTCTTTAACACATCTTCCTGTTCCGCGATGCGCTTCTCCAAATCATAAATACCAACCGCGGCACCAAGTCCGTTGAAAAAAGCCTGCGCAGCGGGGGAGTTTGCTGTCGCCTTTGCTACTTCCTGGTTTTTTGGGTCGCGCAACAGGATGTCCTCTCCCGGTTCGGCCAGAATGACCGATAAAATAGCGTTTGCAGCGGCACCACGACCGGAGCCTTCAACTTTGTAGTATAAATCAAAGTAACGGGTATCATCCGCCCTGAATTTCACCTGTTTCGCATAGTTCAACCCGCGCGATGATTTCACCTGCACCCCCATTTTATCGATATATCGCTCCAATGCAGCCTCGAGATCGCGCTCCGGATAGCGGAATTCCAGGATGCTGGCGGGCTGTTTTGTCTTTTGATGATCCAATGTGCCGTCATACCGCTTCACCGGCTCTATGGGCGCCTGGGCATTGGCGAACAGGCTGCAACATATCATGACAAGCATGATCGTGTATTTTAACTGCATGAGATTTGATTTATGTTATGCCAAAAGTCCGTAAAAAACGGAAAGAAAATCGGGTGTCGTGGTCAATAATACAGCACAGGCATTCGTTCCTTTGCAGTGCCCCTGCTATTTGAGGGTCACTTCACCCCTTCGATATGAGCAATCAAAAACAACGCATCGGCATTGTACTGACAAAACCACCGGCCTATTCCGAAACTTTTTTCCGGAACAAGGTGGATGTGTTGGAGAAAGCAGGCTATGAAGTCATCCTTTTTACCGGAGGGAAACGCAAGGGCGGCGGGCATTTCAAGCACATAAGCGTAGGATTCGATATCCAGCGCCCGCGGTGGCAACTACCCTTTCAAATGATCTGGGCGACCGCCCGCCTGACACTGTCACCCGGCAGGGCACTTCGACTCTTCAAACTCAATCAGGCCGACGGATATTCACTCCGCGACAACATCGCATCACTCATGAACGCGGCCCATATCATCGGATATGATCTCCGTTGGCTGCATTTCGGATTCGCGCTGAACGCGATCCTGCTGGAAAATCTCGCCCGCGTCACAGGTGCCCGCATGGCCGTGTCCATCCGCGGATTCGACATCAGCATCATCCCACTGAAATCTCCCGGTGCATACAAACGTGTGTGGCCGAAGGTGGACCGCCTGCATTATATCTCCGAAGCACTGTATCGCAAGGCCCTGGCCGACGGATTGCCGGCCACTACCTCTGCCATGAAGATCGAACCCGCCGTTGATGCAACAATGGTGGACAGATTTCCGGCACCACCACCGGCGAATGACGGCATCCTCCGGTTCCTGACCATCGGCCGACTGACCTGGAAGAAAGGATATCCGCATGTATTACGCGCCCTCCAACTGCTCAAGGCTGATGGAAAACGTTTCACCTACCACATCATCGGAGAAGGCGAAGAGTTGGAAGAACTGATCTATCTCCGCAAAACATTCGGGCTGGAAAATGAAGTGATCCTGACCGGAAAACAATCGCATCAACAAACCATGTCGCTGCTCCGGGGATGCGATATATACATTCAATACAGCGTGCAGGAAGGCTTCTGCAACGCCGTACTTGAAGCCCAACTGATGGGCAAGATCTGTATCGTATCCGATGCAGAAGGCCTGCCCGAAAATGTGATCAATGGCGAGACAGGATGGGTGGTCGAATCCTTCCGACCGGACCTTCTGCACCAACGCATTGTGGATGTATTGGCCGCAGACCCGGCAGCACTTGACAGCATGCGGACCCGCGCATCGGAACGGGTGAAGCAGCAGTTCTCCCTGGAAGTACAGCGCGAAAACTTCATCCGTTTCTACGGAGCCTGACAGACGGAGGTGACATCTCCCCGGTTCGGCTTATTTTCACATCCTAAAGCATCTGCGATTGGGAAACATCGGCAAACTGGCAGGACAGACCTTTTGGTATGGGTTCAGCAGCATCATCGGACGATTCATCAACTACCTGCTGACGCCCCTGCTCACCGGCATTTACGACTCCGGACGATATGGCGATATTTCTATCCTTTTCGCATACGCCGCCTTCCTGAACATCATCTTCACCTTCGGGATGGAGACATCCTATTTCAGATTCAGCAAAGACCGGCCGGAAGGTCCGGTTTTCCAGACCGGACAAACGCTGCTCCTCTTTACCTCAGCACTGCTTGGCGCCCTTTTCCTCCTGCCCACGCCACAGATCGCAGAACTGATGAAAATGGAAGCACATCCCGAGTATATCCACTGGGTGCTGGGGATCGTGGTGCTGGACACGCTGGCTGTGCTCCCCATGGCCCGGCTTCGCCACGAAGGGCGTCCCATCCGCTTCGCCACGATCCGCATCCTCAACATCCTGATGAATGTGGGACTGGTCATTTTTTTCCTGGTACTGTGCAAAGGGGATTACGAAAAAGGCAACCGCAGTGTCTGGTCCGTGTTATACAACCCGTCCATCGACATCGGATACGTATTCCTGGCCAACCTGGCCGCCAGTGCTTTCACCCTGCTGCTGCTATGGAAAAGCTGGAGCGGATTTCGCCTCAGGATCGATAAAAGCCTGCTGCTCCAGATGCTCACTTACTCCGCCCCCCTGCTGATCGTGGGTTTCGGAGGGATGATCAATGAAACCATCGACCGGTTCATGATCGTCAACCGCTTCGAAGGAACCGTGGAAGCAGCAAAATCAGCCAACGGCATCTACAGCGCCAACTACAAACTCGCCGTGCTCATCGTACTCTTCATCCAGGCCTTCCGCATGGGTGCAGAGCCCTTCTTTTTCCGTCAGTCAAAAGAGGTGGGCGCACAACGCACCTATGCACGCGTGATGAAATTCTTCGTGATCGTTTGCTGCCTCTGCTTCCTGGGCGTTGCCCTGTTCCTGGATATCTGGAAGCATTTCATGGGCATCCGCAATCATCCGGAATACCTGGAGGGACTGAAGATCGTGCCGATTCTGATGCTCGCGAAGATCTTCCTGGGCATCTACTATAACCTGTCCATCTGGTATAAACTCACCGACCGGACGCTCACCGGCGCCTGGATCACCCTGGGAGGGGCCGTAGTGACCGTGACCATCAACTATTTCCTGATCCCTTACTGGGGATACATGGCCTGCGCATGGGCCACACTCGCTTGTTACGGATTGATGATGTGGTGGAGCTATCGGCTCGGGCAAAAGCATTATCCGGTTCCTTACGCCTGGAAAAAGTTAACGGCATACGTCACCATCTGCGTGCTGTTGTATCTGATGCATGTAGGATTCCGTGCCATCTCACCGGGCATCTGGTGGACACATGCCATGGGCGTACTGCTATTGACGGCATTCGCCGCATTGGTGGTCCGTGTTGAACGTAAAGAACTTGCGAAGATCCCCGTGTTATCGAGGTTCATCCAATAGCTTCACGGAATCAACATGGATTCATGGCCGTACAAAAGGATTGTGCAGTTTCTCCCACCCAATTGTCGTCTGCGGTCCATGGCCTGAATGGACCACCGTTTCATCCGGTAAGGTGTACATCACCTGGCGGATGCTGTCCTGCAACACATCGAAACTGCCATAGGGCAGGTCTGTCCGACCAATACTTTCACGGAACAACACATCCCCTGAAATGATGAATCCCTGACCGGGATGATGGAACCCGACACTGCCTGGAGAATGTCCGGGCATGAACAACACGTCCAGCCTGTCGGAACCCAGCATGACGGGGGTTCCGGGTGTAAGAAAATGCAGAGGCCCTTCGTAATTGTCGAACGGCATGTTCCACATCAGGCCGCTGGTGGGCGCCAGGGCTAGCATGCGCTCCTCCAGCGGATGCAGGTGTAACTCCAGTCCGTATGTCTGATGCACATATCGATTCCCGAAGACATGATCGAGATGACAATGCGTGTTGAGCAGCAAGACAGGTTTCAATCCGTTGTCTGAAATATAGGCTGACAGGGCTTCCCGCTCCTCATCAAAATAACAACCGGGATCGATGATGGCACATAAACCATCGTCGTTATGCAATAAGTAGGTATTCTCCTGGATGGGACTGAACAATGAAACGTTAAGATGCAGCATGGTCCGGTATTTGTGGGTATTAATCCATAATTTTATTGGTATTTCCCAACGTTGGGGGTCGAACGGCAATCTAATCAAGTATGCTGAACCTGCGAATCATACGAAAAATAATCTCCGTCTCCGCGCTCGCCTTCCTGACCGTGCAGCCCGCCATCGCGCAGGTGAACACCGTAATCTTTGGGAAAAATCGGGTGCAGTATAAGAAATTCGACTGGAGATACTATCAGACGAACAATTTTAACACGTATTTCAGTCAGGGCGGACTGAACCTGGGCAAGATCGTGGCACAGGTTGCAGAAGAGGAACTCGCCCAGCTGGAAGATTTCGTGGAATACGGACTGCAGCGTCGGGCCAACATCGTCATCTACAACAGCTTCGATGACATGAAGCAGTCGAACATCGGTATGGGTATCGACTGGCAGAACACAGGTGGTGTCACCAGATTGGTGAATAACAAACTGGTGGTCTATTACAACGGGAACCATGCCCACCTCCGCCGGCAAGTACGCGAAGGGATGGCCCGCGTGTTGGTCGATAACCTCCTGTTTGGCGACGATCTGGGAGAATTTGCCGGCAATCAGGCCCTGCTGGATCTTCCCAAATGGCTGACGGATGGATATGTCTCCTATGCCGCTGAATCATGGAATACGGAACTGGACGATAAACTGAGATCGGCGATGCTCTCCGGCAGATACCGGAATTTCTACCAGTTCGCCTTCCGCGAACCCGAACTGGCCGGGCATGCGTTCTGGAGATTTGTCGCCAATAACTATCGACGCGACAATGTCACTTACTTCCTTTACCTCTCCCGTATCTACAAAAGCCTGAACTCCGCGAGCCTGAAGGTCACCAAGAAGAAATTCAAGGACCTGCTGAAGGAATTCATGGAAGTGGAAGGCGACAAATATAACAATGACCTTAGAGGACGTCGCAACCAGCCTCGAGGCAGCGTCGTGGCCGTGGAAGAAGTAAAACCCGGGCTCGATTACTATCGTTTCCAGGCCAATCCGATCGAACGGAACAGGACCTATGCCATGGTAAAGTTCAAGCGGGGCATTTATCGCATAGAACTGGAAGACCTGTCAGACAAACGTAAGATCCTCCTGAAAGCAGGCGTTCTCAACAATCAGAACGAGATCAATCCCCATTATCCCCTGATGGCATGGGATCCGAAAGGATCGAAACTGCTGGTGGTGTACAGTGCGGAAGGTAAGATCAGGATGTTCGTGTACGACATGCAGGCAAGGATCAAAACATACAAGCAGGATCTGCCCGAAGAGTTCCAGCTCATTCAGGATGCCCGTTACATGCTCGACAACAACACCCTGGTGCTGAGTGCCGTGAAGAATGGTCAATCGGACATCTTCGTTTATAAAATCAAGGAACAGACGGTCCAGCAAATCACCAACGACCCTTACGACGATCTGGATGCGAATTTCGTGGCGTTCCCGAATAAGACCGGGATCATCTTTTCTTCAAACCGCCCGACAAGTGATGCCCCCAAAGGAGACACAGTACTCCCAGCGAGAAACGCATTCAACATCTTCCTGGTCGACAACTGGAATCAAAGTGAATTCCGGCACATAACTCAGCTGTCGAAATTGAAATACGGACAGGCGCGCCTCCCGACACAATACAACGGCAATCACTTCACTTTTGTCGGTGATGAGAATGGCATCGCCAATCGCTGGGCAGGATTCTTCTCCACCCGTCGGGCGGGGCTGGACACCATCATCAAAATCGGGGAAGAATATCTGCGCAACCCCTCACGTGCGGAACTCGACTCCACTCTCAAAGCCTGGGATAGACCGGAACCTGATTCTGTAGGTTTCTTCTCTATCACAGATGACAGTACCTACGTTTTCCCGATCACCAACTACCAGAGCAGCCTGAGGGAAAGTAGAAGTGCAGGCGATAACAACCTGGTGAGTGAGGTACGTCAGGAAGGAGACCTGAAGCTGCTGTACAAGCTGAAGATCAATGAGGACGTGCTCAAACGCAGGAACATCAACCCTCGTCCCACGGATTTCATCCGTCGGTTGATGAACGAAGAGCGGGCGCGTCGAAACGACCCAACCGTCTATCAAAGACCGGAACAACAGCGTGATAGTGTCAAAGCGTCGAATATCTTCCAGTCGGAATTCGACGTGCAGGGTGATTCCTCTGCCATCGTCGTTGGAAGTAATGAACCCAACGTGAAGGAACCACTGCTGAAGTCGGCCAGGATGTATGACTATCGGATGCGATTCTCTTCCGACTATGTCGTGTCCGGGTTCAACAACTCCGTGCTCGTAAACAGGTTCCAACCTTACGGCGGCGGATCTGGCCCGATTTATTTGTCCAACACGGACGCCATCAACGGCATCATCCGTATGGGAATTTCTGACCTCTTCGAGGATGTGAAATTCCTGGGCGGCTTTCGGATTGCGTCGAATTTGCGTGATAATGACTATTTCGCATCATACCAAAACCTCAAGAAACGCATAGATTGGGGTGTGACCTATTTCCGGCAGATACAGAACAACTTCCCGATATTCGATCCGGTGGCAGATCCGATCAAGCCATACCTCTCAAATACGATGTTTTCGAACCTTTATCAGGGAAACATCAGTTATCCCTTTGATGAGGTACGCAGCATCCGGGCGCAGATCGGATATCGTAGCGACCGCGTCGTCATTAAAACTGATGCCAATTATCCTCCGACATTGAGTTATAATGATTCCGTCCTGCGCTATGGACTGGCCAGACTGGAATATGTGCACGACAACACCATCAACCCGACGCTGAACATCTGGAACGGATTGCGCTACAAAGTGTACGTTGACATTGCAAGCCGTCTGGTGCAAGGGAATGTCCAGGGACGGAACACCATCAATATCGGTGGCGACATCCGATACTACTATCCCATTTACCGGAATCTGATCTGGGCGGGGCGTGGTTCCTTTGATATGTCATGGGGCAATCAAAAACTCATCTATTATGTAGGTGGTGTCGACGGATGGATCTCGCCGAAATTCAACAATGCGAACCAGCCTGATCCGGACAATACCTATGCATTCCAGTCACTCGCCCTGAACCTTCGCGGCCATCAGCAGAATGCAGCCAATGGCAACAATGCAGTGGTCATGAACAGTGAAATCAGACTGCCCGTTTTCACTACCCTGTTCAGCAGACCCGTGAACAACGCATTTCTACGGAACTTCCAACTCGTACAGTTCATTGATCTGGCTACCGCATGGAATGGACAGTTCGACAAAATCGGAAGACCTTCCAGCATCTATGGCACGCCGCCGGTTCAGGTTAAAGTTCAGACCGGAGGTATCGGGCCTTTCATCGGAGGTTACGGCTTTGGCGCCCGTAGTACGTTGCTCGGATATTTCCTCCGCGTGGATGCCGGATGGCCCATGGGTGGATTCTTCGACAGAAAGCCATACTGGTACTTTGCCATGGGGCTCGACTTCTGATGCTACGACACATGGATATAAATATAAAGCCACCGAATGGTGGCTTTATATTTATATCCATGTCAGACATCTTATATTTATTTCATCATCATGGTGCCGGAAGCCTCAACGCCGGCAGGAGGCGACTTGCGACCATAGGTCCGCTCCTTCAACTGCAGCCGGTAACCGGCTCTGCCGTTTCGATGGCGCTGAATAACGATGAAAAGATTGTCATAATCATTATCAGAAATCTCTTTGAGGGTTGGCGTCAGTCCCAGCTCCTTCAGCATGCTGATCACCGTATTGCTGTGTCCAACCACCAGCGCCGACTGTTCCCGGTCTAACAACTGATAGAGAAATCTTTGTGCGGTGTCGTTCGAATACAGCTGGACAGGAATATCCTGCAATCGGCTCAACGGCTCTGCCGTCTGTCTCGTTCGCCTGGTGTCCGTACTGTAAATCGAGTTGATCCCCTTCGAACGAAGGAGGCGCGACAGGCTCTCCGCACGTTGTTTCCCAATGTCCGTCAGATCCGGATCTCTTGGAGGCTGTGTGGACTTTTCAGCATGACGAACGAAATAAAGCCGGTGCCCTGTGCCACAGGACGCTGACAATAAGACAAGCGCCATCAACCAAAAGACCAGAGCTGTTCGCATAATATGATCGTTTGAGGCGAAGGTAAGTAGGTTGATTTTCATAAGTGCTTCCTAAGTGCTTGTTACAACTGATGATGAGGACGTAAAAGATCCGTGTTATTCCGCTTGTTCCAGTGTGTAAATACAAAATACTCCCATCGGTCAATGGCTAGTTTTGTCGGCGGAGTTGAAAGCGTATGTGGAACAGAACGCCATTTGTCAGGATCATGATTCCCTATGTTTTGGGCATTTACAGTGCTGGCGAGTGGGAAGGAATGTCAGGTGGGATGTGGGGAGCGGCTGGTATAGGTTTTATGACAGCCTGGCTGTCCATGGGCAGGCTGTCTCCCGGCATGGCATGGCAACTTGCACCGTTGCGCGGAGTCATCGTGGCAGGCTGCCTCTATATCGCTGGAGGATTGACCCTGATCGGAAAACGCAGCGCACAATCAACATCGGATCATTCAATTACTACAGGAATGGTCGCAAAAGGGTGGATCTGCACTTTGGAAGAAAGTCCGCAGCGTAAAAAAAACAGCTACCGGGCTTCGGCATCCATCGAGATTCTCACAAACGACCGTAAGACTTACCCTGGCGGAAAGGGCTTGATATATTTTTCCGCCGACAGCACACCACCCAGGCTGCGCATCGGTGATCGCATCATCACCCGTTTGAGACCGGAGCCTTTGAACGGACCTGAATACCCCGGAGGATTTGATGCAGCTGCGTACTTCCAGCGACAAGGCATCGGATACAGGATGTTTCTTCGAGCGGGTGACTGGATATTGTTGGACAGCGGTCACGCCCCTTGGCTGGACGTGGCACTGGAAAATATCAGAACAATGGTCATTCGTATACTCAGCACCCATATCCACGAACGGGAAGCGCTGGGATTGGCTGAAGCCCTGTTGATCGGGTATAGGAATGATCTTGACGAGCGGGTAAGTGACGCCTATTCCGAAACGGGTGTGGTGCATGTCATAGCCATCTCCGGATTACATATCGGAGTCATCTACAGCCTACTGAGCGGGTTGTTGAACCTGTTGATCCGGAGTCGGAACATGCGCTGGATGGCAACCATGTTTGCCCTCACCGGCATCTGGGGATTCGGACTTTTGGCAGGTGGAGGGCCCAGTGTGATGCGAAGCGTGTGTATGTTCTCGATCATCGGCATCGGACAACAACTCACCGGACGAGAAGGTCAGGGCTTGAACACGTTGGCCGCCGTCGCCTGTCTGATGCTGGCCGTCCAGCCCTGGTGGCTTTGGGATCTGGGATTCCAACTCAGCTTTACGGCCGTGGCTGGTCTGATGATCTGCTATCAACCCATCCTCGGTATCCTGCCCATCAGGAATCCTGTGGCCCAAAAAGTATGGGAGATGACAGCCGTCACCCTGGCGGCACAGATCCTGACCACCCCCCTGCTGCTTCATACCTTCGGGAAATTTCCCGTCTTTTTCCTTATCACCAACATGGTGGCCATCCCGCTATCCACGCTCATCCTGCTAGGGGAACTGGGCTTATGCATCCTGGCACCCCTTCATCATAATCTGGCTGAATGGTGTGGCACCATCGTGACATCCATGATCCAGTGGCTGAATGATTATATTTTCCGAATGGAAAGCATCCCCTTCGGTACGCTGGAACACATCCACGTATCCATGGGAGAAATGATGTTCATCTACCTTGCCCTCGGATGTATCGTGGGATGGCGCATCATTAAATCCTCGGGATGGTTGATGGCCGCGCTCATAAGTCTGACCCTGACCGGCACCATACATGCATGGATAAAACATAACCGCATGAATCAACGGGTATTGGTTGTGATGCCATTATCCCGTACCAGACTGTTGATGCTGATAGAAGGAACCACCGCCCGATGGTTGGTCACAGCCTTCGGGCAGCAGGATCTCCGGCAAATGAGGATGACCATGCGTGCAGCCGGACATTATTTCGGAATCGACAGGCATATCATTGACACCATACCCGCAAGCCGACAGTTGAAAGTAAGTTGGAATGAATTGGATATGCTGCTGCTCAGTAGCCGTGGAACAGTCGACAGCGCTGAACTGTACACAGCAGATATCATTGTCCTTTCTGGAAACGGGCCGCCAAAAGTGGATCATATCATGGCACGTACCAACCATCCCCTCTGGATTGCAGACGGTACGAACAGGCTGTGGAAAATTCTACAATGGGAGACAGCAGCCGAACGGCTACCTTTGCGCCTTATTTCTACCCGTCGATCCGGAGCGTTCGTACACAGGATTCGCTGAACCAGGATTCCTTGAAGAATGACCGTTACCGATTAATACCTTCTTCCAACATGCAAAAGAACGTCAAATCTGCCCTGATTTCCGTTTTCTACAAAGACGGTCTCGAACCCCTGGCCAGACTCCTCCACGAACTGGATGTAACCATCTACTCCACCGGCGGAACGCAGACGCACCTCGAACAGCTGGGCATCCCCTGTGTACCGGTCGAGTCCGTCACATCATATCCATCCATCCTCGGTGGTCGCGTTAAAACCCTGCATCCAAAGATCTTCGGTGGCATCCTGGGACGTCGCAATCTGCAACAGGACCTGGAAGAAATGAACACCCATGAGATCCCTGAGATCGATCTCGTGATTGTGGATCTGTATCCCTTTGAAGAAACCGTACGGAATACCAGCGATGAAAAGGCCATTATCGAGAAAATCGATATCGGCGGACCATCCATGATCCGTGCAGCAGCCAAGAATCACCAGGATGTGTTGGTCATCTCCTCCCGGAATGATTATGCAGGTGTATGCGAACTGCTGCGCACCCAAAATGGCGCAACGACACTCGAACAACGCAGGAAATATGCAGCCCGGGCATTTTCTGTGGTTGGACATTATGATGCCGTGATCGCAAAATATTTCAACCCGGAAGCGGCAGACCATTTCATTGATTCCGTGGAAGGTGCTCAACCCATGCGATATGGCGAAAACCCACATCAACCGGGTGTTTTTTATGGTGACCTGACACGCCTGTTCGAACAGCTGAACGGGAAGGAGTTATCCTATAACAATCTGGTGGACGTCGACGCTGCCGTTCAGCTGATGGCTGATTTCGAAGGAACCGAAGCGGCAATCTTTGCCATCATCAAACATACCAATGTCTGCGGTGCCGCCCAACGTGCGACCGTCCGCGAAGCATGGGATGCTGCGCTCTCCGGCGACCCTGAAAGTGCCTTTGGCGGCGTGCTGGTGTGCAATCAAACCGTCGATACTGCAACGGCCGAAGCCATCAGCGAGATCTTTTTCGAAGTATTGATCGCACCTGCATTCGAACCTGCGGCCCTGGACATCCTGCGCACCAAGAAAAACCGGATTTTGCTGCGTCAAGTTGAAGCTTTCAAGCCCGCAAAACAATATAAGTCTTTGCTCGGTGGCGTACTTGCACAGGCTACCGACCAGGGAGATATCTCCAAATGGGAGGAAGCCGGAGCAAGAGCTACCACCGAAGCCGAACAACAGGATTTGCGTTTCGCCAATATCCTTTGCAAACACCTCAAATCGAATGCCATTGCCCTGGTCAAAGATGCTAAACTGATTGGCAAGGGCTGCGGACAAACATCGAGGATCGACTCCCTCAGACAATCACTGGAAAAAGCGCGACAGTTTGGTGCATCAACTCAGGGCGCCGTGATGGCCAGCGACGCATTTTTCCCCTTCGATGACTGTGTACGCATGGGGCATGAAGCGGGCATATCCGCCTTCATTCAACCCGGCGGATCAATACGTGACAAGGATTCTGTCAATTACTGTCAGGAGAATGGCCTTGCATTAGTGATCACCGGTATGCGACACTTCAGGCACTAATAGATCCGCTCACCATGGCAAATCCGGTACGGAACATACTATACAACCTGCTGGATATGGCCAGGGGACCTTTGCATCCGCTGAAAAATCCACAAAGATCTGATAAGACCAAGGCGATGGCCGCCGTGGGGCTTGTCAGCTTCATGTGGGGAACCACCTGGCTGGTATCCGCCCGTGGCGTAGCAGCCATGCCGGTACTCCAACTGTCGGGGATCCGACATCTGATCGGAGGAAGCATCTATATCGCGTTTTTCACCTGGAAAGGCCATCCCTGGCCGACGCGCGCCCAATTCCTCCAGTTTTTGTGGATGGGATTGATCATGTTCCTGATCAGCAACGGACTCAGTACCTGGTCGGTGAAATTCATCCCCAGTGGGATGGCTGCCGTGATCGGTGCGATCTCCCCCATCTGGATTGCCCTCTTCAGTCTGTTGATGTTCAAAGAATCCAGACTCAACCTGATGACGGCTATTGGTCTGATGCTGGGTTTCAGTGGTATCCTGGTCGTTTTCTCAGACCACCTCCGCGCAGAACTCACCCCGGCATTCATCACCGGTACCACCATGGGACTCGTGGCATCCATGACCTGGGCGATCGGAACCCTTTACACCGTCCGTCATGCCAAGCATCTGGATCCTTATTACAGTCTGGGATGGCAGATGTTCCTGAGTGGCATCATGTTCTCATCCCTGGCCCTGTCAACCGGCCAGGTTATACCCATCGAAAGCATCCCATTCGACGGATGGTTCGCCATCACCTATCTCGTACTGTTAGGTTCGATCATGACATTCGCGGCATTCATATACGCACTGAAAAGACTCCCCCCTGCCCAGGCATCCATCTATGCCTATATCAATCCGATTGTAGCCGTCATACTCGGCGCCCTGCTGAACCATGAACAGTTGAGCCTGCCCATCGCCCTGGGGACCCTGATCACACTGGCAGGCGTTTTCTTGGTTAATACAGGCTTTAGAAAATCATCAAGGCGCGAGGTGGAATGATGATGTTGGCCCTGCTGCAACCTGTTGCAGAAAGCGGAGATATAATTCATGCCAGCCAACATACATCGGATCCGTTCCCAGCATCGAATTATGGAAGATGGTCGACATGCATCCCCCAACATCCCGGACGACCTTCAGATAGCATTCAAGCTGACGAAGCGCATCAACCGGCGATAAGCCTTGTTCGTGAAAAGCTGTCGCATCCATGAAACAGAAGGGATGCACCCTCAAACTCGTTTCGCACTCCGCCAACAGATCATACCAGGGAAATGGCCTGGAGATAGAAGCCCGAAAACCATTGATTGCACCATATCCCATCGAATAATCATCGGTTATTCCCTCGGCAATCAGCCTGTGATAAGTATCGGGGAGTTGCATGCGCAGGTAGTGCTGGCGTGAGGAATTGACCCTTCGCCCGATAATATGTTCAAGTCTCTCCTTCTCAACACGGAAGATATGCTCATCATCCCCGCTCTGCCAGGATGGATGCAAACCGATCGAATAAGCATCCGCATGCCTTCGCACCAGTGATTGTATATCTTTCCGACCAGGATCCAGGTTTCGGTCCACCCCCTTTAGCCTGGATGCCATCAGAAAAAAATAAACGGGCGTCAATCCATAAGCCGCATGCAGCTGATCGAGGCGGGCGTAACAATCGTACGGATCAGGCATCACTCCCCGAATTACATTCAGCCGCTTGATGACATCCCGGAATTTCCCCTGATAGAGCGACTTGCAGATACCCCAGATCGAACGCGACCAATCCCTCGCCCTGAAAGCCCATGCAATGTCAACATCATAACTCGGCTGAAACTCAAATGCCGGCGATCCAATGGTGAGTGAGGGAAATGTCAGGGCCAAAGCTTTTCGGAAATCTGACATCCAGATATCAATCAACGGCAGATCAATCCAACCGTTTCGAAAGGCCAGGGAATGGATGTGATGGTATCTTCCAAATGCATCTGGATGATGGCCATGATATTCCTCTGCCCGACTCAGCAGATAAAAAGAGGCCGCAAATACATCGAAGTGAAAATCTGCATCCTGACAAGGATAAAAAAAAGGACATGCGTCAGTTCGCAGCACCAAGTCCGGGGCGGATGGCATCACTGTCTCCGAAAGCAGGCCATTCGGTTTGACATGAAAGGCCCCCAAGATTGGAGCATCCATATAATTGATCACATGCTCGCTGGGAGAAAATATTTCCCCTGAAGACGCCTCACGGAAACTGCAATCAGTTCCGCAAAAAGTACGCAACAAATACCGGAAGATGTATCTGTGTCTGGGAGTTGCCGCATCAGTGAGGATGACAATCATGGCCTGAATGATCAGTGCTCAAATGGTCACTTGCCTGATTTCCGGGCCTTCCATTGCTGGTTGAAGGTCTTCGCGGGGAAAGTCAAACCCGGACGGTGAGCAGACCATGCCTTGAAGAGGTTGTTCATCATCCAATTCTTGATTCGATGGTTGCCGGCATTCATCAATGCCCGGTTCAGAGAAGCAGTTTTCCAAATCTTCCAGGCTACCCTTTCTCCGAATGTGCTGGCCCCTTGTTCTACTGCCTCATGACGGTTTTCGAGTAATAGCTCATGCAGATTGATCTTGACAGCGCAGACCTCGGTGCAGTTCCCGCAAAGGGATGAGGCATAGCTCAAATGCTTCCACTCGTCCATCTCCTTGAGGTGCGGTGTGATTACACTCCCGATTGGGCCGCTGTAGGTGGTGCCATACGCATGACCAC
>JBEEMB010000214.1:0-8118 GCA_041167815.1 Bacteroidota bacterium
ATATATCTGTCTGCGAGGAAAACGTTGGCCTGTTCATCGAAATACTGCTCTGATTCCTTCTCTTCGAACAGTCCCTGTTCATATATTTTCTAGAATATGCCGGCGGAGGTTTCGTGATGTACGGGATTGGAGGTGCGGGAATAAATATCAAAGGAGATGCCCATGCGCTCAAAGCTATCCTTGATGATCGCATGATATTTATCAACGACTTCCTGTGGCGTGATGCCTTCCTTCATCGCCCGGATGGTGATGGGCACGCCGTGTTCATCGCTGCCGCACACGAATTTGATGTCACGCTTTTGCGCCCGCTGGTAGCGCACATATATGTCTGCAGGCAGGTAGCAGCCGGCCAGGTGACCAATGTGCACGGGGCCGTTGGCATAAGGCAGTGCGGCCGTTACGAGGATGCGCTTGAATTTATCTTCCATCTCAATCGACTTGTGGGTGATGAAATCCGGGCTGGATTTCGTTGCAAAGGTACCTCAATACGCCATCCCCTCAAAAATCAGCCATACACGATTGAAGGTAAAACCGGTCGATATCAGGAAAAGTCAAAGGGCTGACAGCGGGAAATGTTCCTTCATCCGGATACCTTTCTCCGTGCGTTGCAGGGTGCAGCATTCATGCAATGGGTCGTGCTCGAAAAACAACACCCAGTCGTTGTCGACCGCCTCTTCCAGAAAACTTTTTTTCTCAGACAAAGTCGTCATCGGAAACATATCGTATGCCATCACCCATGCCATCGGCAGGTGCCAGATGGATGGGATCAGATCCGCCATGAAAACGACAGTCCGTCCCTTGTATTCAATCTGCGGAAGCATCATCGCTTCCGTATGTCCGTGAACATAACGGACACGGATAGCCGAAGAAAAGATTGCCGTGCCGGCATCAGGAACCGGGAGCATCGAGAGTTGCCCGCTGTCTTCAATCGGCTGGATATTTTCTTTCAGGAATGATGCCTTTTCCCGGTCGTTGGGCCTCACAGCCCAATCCCAGTGACGGGCATTGCTCCAATATCGGGCATTGGGAAAGGCGGGCAGCAGCTTTTCTCCTTCACGCATCACAGACCCGCCACAGTGGTCGAAATGCAAATGCGTCAGGATGACATCCGTGATATCCTGATGATGGAATCCGTGTTTACGAAGGGATCCCGTCAGGGTATCGGGCCCATGCAGGTGATAGTGTCCGAAGAATTTCGCATCCTGTTTATCGCCCACGCCATTGTCGACCAGGATCAACCGGTTCCCGTCTTCGATCAGCAGGCAGCGCATGGCCCAGGTGCAAAGATTGTCTGCATCCGCCGGATTGTGTCGGTTCCAGATCACCTTCGGCACCACACCGAACATGGCGCCGCCATCAAGCTTGAAGAGTTCCGTATCGATCGGGTAGAGCTTCATATTTATCTGTGTTTGCGTTCCGCCTGTTTGGTGACGAGCAGACAAACGGCACCGATGAGGAAGAAGCCCATCAGCGCCAACACTGAATTACGTTGTGATCCACCGGCCAGCTCGGTGATGAAGCCGAAGCTGAACATGCCTATGACGATGGCGATCTTTTCTGTCACATCGTAGAAACTGAAGAAGGAAGTGGTGTCGCGGGTGACGGGCATCAGGCGTGCATAGGTACTGCGACTGACCGACTGGATCCCGCCCATCACGAAGCCGACGACGGCGGCCAGTCCGTAAAAGGCTGTCACGTCGCCCGTTTTGATATTATACCCCGCCACGCAAATGCCAACCCATAGGACCACAGTGGCCAGCAGGGTGTTGAGGTTTCCGATTTTTCCGGCACACCAGGAGAGGAAAAGTGCACCGGGAATCGCTACCAACTGAATCAGGAGGATGGCGATGATGAGATTATCGACCGGGATGGCCAGCTCACTCTTTCCGTACAGTGTGGCAGCGAGCATGACCGTCTGCACACCCATGTTATAAAAGAAGAAGGCGGTGAGAAAGCGCTTCAGGACCGGCATGTGGGTGAGTTGTGCCCACACTTTTTTCAATTCGATGAATCCATTGGCCAGCAGACCGTGATTTGGTCTGGCCGTAGCGGGCGTTCCGTTCGGCAGGATCTTCAATGGAATCTGGGCGAAACCAAACCACCAGATTCCGACAGCCAGGAATGAGGTCCGCAGGGCATCCCCGGCGGTTTCAATCCCAATGAATCCAAACCATTCCTTTTTAAACAGCAATATAAAACAGCCGAGTTGCAGGATCACGCTGCCGATGTATCCCATCGAAAATCCGCGGGCACTGAGGCGGTCGCGATCCTCATCCGGTGCGATCTCCGGCAGATAGGAATTGTAGAAAACGAGGCTGCTCCAGAAGCCGATGCAGGCGAGGATGACGGCTGCAATGCCGATCCCCAGATGGTCAGCATCAAACATATACATGCCGGCGCAGGCGATGGATCCGAGGGTGCTGAACACCCGGAGGAATGTCTTTTTATTCCCTTTGTAATCGGCGATAGAGGAGAGGATGGGCGACATGAACGCGACGATCAGGAAGGCGAAGGCCAGTGCATAATTGTAGAGGGCGGTGTTCACGAATTCCATTCCGAGGAATTTCACCTTGTTGCTGCCGTCCGCTGCCTTCGTTACTTCTTCGTAATAGGCGGGGAACATGGTGGACGTGATCACCAGGTTATAGGAGCTGTTGGCCCAATCATAGAATGTCCAGGCCCGCTGAATGCGTTTGTCGGGAGAAGGCATCTGCAAGTCGTTTTGGTGACCTGTAAGATATGCAAAAAAAAGTCGATGCAAGGGCATTTGAGCCGCCCCGGGCCTTAAGATCAGGAGGGAATGTAACCGGCGAGGATCAGGCCGATCATCAGCGCACCGGCGATGATCCGATACCATCCGAAGATGCGGAATCCATTCTTCTGCAGGTAGGTGATGAACAATCGGATCGCCATTACCGCCACAATGAATGCCACGACGCTGCCCACGAGCAGTGTTTGCAGATTATCTGTGTTCAGTGCTTCCGGATGTTCCTGGTACACGTCCAGCAGCGATTTGGCCGTGGCTGCGAGCATGGTGGGGACGGCCAGGAAAAAGGACAATTCCGCTGCCAGGGAGCGGGTGAGTTTCTGCTGCATGCCCCCGATGATGGTCGCGGCACTGCGGCTCAGTCCCGGGAAGATCACCGCCAGTACCTGGTACAAGCCGATCGTGAAAGCATGGCGATAGGTCACGTCCTCTTCTTTGTCCACCGTCGGCTTGTTGAACCATTTATCAACGAATAAGAGGAGTATGCCACCGACCAGCAGGATCACGGCAATCACCAACGGTTTACCCAATACGACTTCGATATGTTTCTTGAACAACGCGCCAAAGGCCAGTGCGGGAATGATGGCTACGCCGAGTTTGAGGTAGAAACTGATGCGTCGGACATCTAGAAATCTTCGGGCGTAGAGCACAAAGACCGACAAAATGGCGCCAAATTGAATGACGATTTCGTAGAGTTTGGTAAAGGGGGCCTTATTGATCCCCATCACTGCGGATGCCAACGCCATGTGACCGGTGGAGGAAACGGGGAGGAACTCCGTGATGCCCTCGATGATGGCGAGGATCACGGCCTGGTATAAATCCATCTTTATACGGTGTTTTGATGGTGGTGACGGGGATCGTCCCGTCAGGGAACATCATAAATAATTCAGGGACGCAACATGGTTCGAATGTCAACCAATGTGTGCTGTCTGCCTGATTTATCAGTCCTGTGCCGGCTTTTTCATGATGGCATAGACCTCGATCAGCAGTCCGGCGATGATCAACAAGGGCGCCAGGGTGATGCGACGAAAACTGTACACTTCGTTATCTGTGAAAACGTTGGGATCGGTACTCTTTCCGCCCGCCATGAGCAGGATGCCGGCCAGGATCACGACGGCTCCGATCGCCATCCATCTGAGGTTCAATTTGCCGAAGAGTTCGTTCTTGTCGGTTTGCATATGCTGTATTGTCTTGCAAAATAAGTCAAATCCCCCAATTGCCACCATCTGCCCGTGTCGTCGAATCAATAAAGATCATCGAGCTTCATCCGCAGATATTTCATCACACTGCGATGGGTGCTCAGGAAGGTGATGCCGATGCCGATGCCGATCAACAGGAGAAACAGCAGGGCCAGCCAGGTATTGTCGCGCAGGACCTTGATTTCCGGGAGCCACCAGTTTTCCACGATCAGGATGATGCTGAAGATGCCAACGATGGCAATCACCGCACTCATGAGTCCGTTGATGACCGCTTTTCTGTCGAATGGCTTGGATATGAACCATCTTGTGGCACCCACCATCTGCATGGTCTTGATGAGAAAGCGATTCGAGAACATCGCCAGCTTGATCGTATTATCAATCAGAACGATCGCGATCAGAAACAGCATCCCAGACAGAGCCAGCAGAAACAGGGCGATCTTTCGGACGACATCATTCAGGTTTCCCACGACGGCATCCGGGTATTTCACCTCGCTGACGATGAAGGTCTTGAGGATGTCTGTTTCAATCTTCGCCAGACTGTCGCGATTGACCCAGGCCGGATCCAGGTAAAAATCCACACTGGCCGGCAAGGGATTGTAATCGATCACCTTATTCCAGTCTTCGTTGCCTTCACCTATGAAATTCTGCCGGGCCTGTTCCTTGCTCACGAATTCCACCTTTCGGGCATAGGGTTGTTGACTGATGTAATCTCTCAGGGTTTCAATCTCCTTTTGTTTACTGCCCTCCCGGATGAACGCATTCACCTGTACGCTGCCTTTGAAATAATTCTCCAACTTGCTGGCGTTCAGGATGATCCATCCGAGGATCCCCAGGATGAAAAGTACCAGGGCCACCCCCAGGATGGACATGAAATAGGAGGGTTTGCTACGCTTCAGAGAGGATCTGCCGGCTGCTCGCATATTGACTGGGTATTGGAGGAGGATTGGTCTGGAAAGGACGCTCATGCAGCGCCCAAACAACCACAAAATTAAAGCTTTTGCAGGGGTTTGCGTACTTTTGCGGGCTGACGATGCACAATCGAATCGTTAAAATATTGCCGCAGCCGGCAGAAAGTATCATTGACAACATTTATGGAATACCAATTCAGGGATATCGAGCGAAAATGGCAGGAAGCATGGGATAACCAGGGCGCTTATCGTGTATCCAACGACAGCAATCGTCCGAAGTGCTACGTCCTCGATATGTTCCCCTATCCCAGCGGTGCGGGTCTGCACGTCGGACATCCCCTCGGATACATTGCCAGTGATATCTACAGCCGGTTCAAGCGATTGAAAGGCTTCAATGTCCTGCATCCGATGGGTTATGATTCTTTTGGATTGCCGGCGGAACAGTACGCCATTGAGCATGGCATCCCCCCGGCCGTTTCCACCGACAATAATATCAGGAATTTCCGGGCACAGCTCAATCGCATTGGATTCTGTTATGATTGGTCGCGTGAAGTCCGCACCAGCGATGCATCCTATTATAAATGGACGCAGTGGATCTTCCTCGAGCTGTTCGACAGCTGGTTCGACCGTTTGCAGGGGAAGGCAAGGCGTATGGCTGAATTGACAGAGATTTTTTCAAAGGAAGGCAATGCGGAGTATCCGTGTCCGGGTGACCGCGCGCTCCACTTCAGCGCGGCCGAATGGGCATCTCTCGATGAACGCAAGCGACAAGATATCCTGATGGATTACCGCCTCGCGTATTGCGGCCATGGTGAGGTGAATTGGTGCGAAGCCCTGGGCACGGTACTGGCCAATGATGAGGTGATCAATGGTGTGAGTGAACGCGGCGGACATCCGGTCGTCAGAAAGAAGCTCCGACAGTGGTATCTGCGCATCACCGAATACGCAGACAGACTGTTGGAAGGACTGCATACTGTCGAGTTCAGCGACAGCATGAAGGAGATGCAGACCAATTGGATCGGCAAGAGTTTCGGGGCGGAGATCGATTTCAAACTCGATGGGGGTGATGCGCATATCCGCGTGTACACCACTCGTCCGGATACGATTTTTGGGGTGGATTTCCTGGTCGTGGCGCCCGAGCATCCCCTGGTTCCCTATCTGATCTCCGATGGTCAGCGTTCGGAGGCCGAGGCATATCTGGAGTATGTAAACAGTCGGAGCGAGCGGGAGCGCATGGCGGAGAAAAAGATCTCCGGAGCCTTCACCGGCAGTTACTGTGTGCATCCTTTCACCGGTAATCCCATTCCGGTGTGGATCAGCGAATATGTACTTGCCGGTTATGGCACCGGGGCCATCATGGCGGTACCCTGTGGTGATGAGCGGGATCATCGTTTCGCCCTGCATTTCGGACTTCCCATCACCAATATTATCGGCAGTCATTATAATGGCACGGATGCCAATCCGACCAAGGATGCCGTGCTGGAGGAGAGTGATTTCCTCAACGGACTCGTCATGCGTGAAGCCATGGCCGTGGTTCTCGACCGCCTGGAAGCATCCGGTGTGGGTAAACGTCAGGTCAACTATAAAATGCGCGATGCGGCGTTCAGCCGACAGCGTTACTGGGGCGAACCGTTCCCCATTGTTTGGAAGGACGGCATCGCCGTGCCGCTCCCGGCGGGTGAATTACCCGTCGAACTCCCACCACTGGAAGAACTTCATCCCGGCCCGGGCGGTGAAGGCCCGCTGGCCAATCTCCCTGATTGGAAACATTATCACGGAGGCGTGCGTGAGGTGAATACCATGCCTGGGTATGCCGGCAGCAGCTGGTATTTCCTAAGATATATGGACCCCGGCAACGGCCAGGAATTCTGCAGCCGGGCTGCGAGTGATTACTGGGGGCAGGTCGATTTATACGTCGGAGGTACGGAACATGCTGTCGGCCATCTGCTCTACAGCCGGATGTGGACGAAAGTGCTGCACGACCTGGGCCATATCGGATTTGACGAACCATTCCGCCGCCTGGTCAACCAGGGTAAGATCGGCGGGGATTCCCGCATCGCATACAGGATCCGGGGTACCCATCAATTTGTATCAGCAGGTTTGAAGGATAACTATGAGACCGACGAGATCCATGTGGATGTGTCGATGGTGGATGGCGTGGTGCTGAATACGGGATCTTTCCGGAACTGGCGGCCAGACCTTCACGATGCCACATTCCTGCTGGAGGACGGTGTGTATCGCTGCGGTTCCAGACTGGAGAAGATGAGTAAGCGATACCACAATGTCGTCAATCCGGACGAGGTGGTAGCGCGTTATGGTGCGGATACTTTCCGTATGTACGAAATGTTCCTCGGGCCGGTGGAGCAGGACAAGCCGTGGGATACCAAGGGCATCGAAGGGGTGCATCGCTTCCTGAAGAAACTCTGGCGCATGTTCATGCACGAGGAGAAGGGACTCGTCGTAAGCCAGGAATCGCCTATTGATGCCGAATGGAAGGCCATTTATAAGATGATTCGGAAAATCGAGGAGGATACCGAGCGATTCTCTTTCAATACCGCCGTCAGCCAGTTCATGATCGGGTTGAATGAGCTTTCGGATCTCAAATGTCATAAGATCGCAGTGCTGGAGAAATTCCTCATCGTGCTCACGCCTTACGCGCCACACATGTGTGAAGAGCTCTGGCATGCAACGGGTCATTCAGGAAGCATACTGGATCAGCCCTGGCCAACGGTGGAGGAAAAATATCTGGTAGAGACCAGCAAATCCTATCCGGTTGCTTTGAATGGAAAAACACGGATGGAGATGACCATTTCTCTACAAGCGACTTCGGCCGAGGTAGAGGCCATCGTACTCGCGGATCCTAACGTACAGAAATGGTTGGATGGAAAACCACCGAAGAAGGTGGTTTTTGTTCCGAACAGGATGATCAATATTGTTGTTTGACGATACCCGGGATGTCGGTAACTTAGTTCCCCAAACTCTTGGAGAGTTGCCAAACTCTTGGAGAGTTGCCAAACTCTTGGAGAGTTGCCCACTCTTGGAGAGTTGCCGACTCTTGGAGAGTCCCCCACTCTTGGAGGGTGTTGGATCTTTGTGCCCCTACCTGGAGCGTTCGAAACTCGCGGAGCACTCCCAACAATAAGCGGATGGGTATTGTTATAACTTCTCAAATCTTAAAAATATGGCACAGGCCACACCAAAACTGATTGATGCCCTGCGGGGGACCGCCCTCCGCCTTGAACAA
>JBEEMB010000066.1:0-6400 GCA_041167815.1 Bacteroidota bacterium
CTTCCGCTTTGTTGATCTGCAATCCTGCGATACCCGCCACAATCCCCAGTCGCCCGGATCCGTGGATGTCCCAACCTGCGGAGGTCTTCTCCAGCATCAGCATGGGACCTTCCACACTGAAACCCGGCACCGGTTCGAACCTGTCAGCACTCGATATCGTGGCGGATGCGAATGAGAATCCCTCCGTCCGGGCATATCGGATGTCTGTCACAGATCCGGTGAAGGTCTTTTCCATCGCGGTCACAGACAACGATCCTGATGTCGCCGTAAATACGCCGGACTCATAGCTCAGCCCCGCAACTTCCATATTCAGGCATTTGAACATGCCTACGGAAAGGGATGCGTCCCGGATCACCGGATCGATGACCTTTCGGGTGGTAAAATCATAACCGATGGAAACCTGCCCGTCCGCCGTCAGCCTGTCCAGCGGGCCCGCTGCCGGCGCATCGATGGACAGTCCCCCGCTTCCGGTGATGCTGTAACCGCCCGACAGCGAGCGGATGATCAGCTCCGGAGCGGAGACCTTAAAGCCTTCCGCCACCTGCAGATCTCCGGAAAAATGAAGCGTGAGTTCGGAGAACTGGAATCCCTGGGAGGTGACAGCTGCATCTTTCAACGTTCCCGTTGCGACGCCGGATGGCAGGGTGACCTCAAGGGTGACTTCCCTCACCCGGAAATTGCTTTCCGTCAATCCCGCGATATCAATACCGGAGGCGCGCGCCTTGAAATAGGGAGGTACCTGCACACCCACTTCCAGTTGACCGAGCTGCGATTCCATCAGGGTCAGCGTCCGGTTCTTCTCCACATCACCCGGATCCTTGGAAGCGCCATGTTTTTCACGCCAGACCCTGATGGCATCCTTGACCAGCCAGGCCTTGCGAAACACGGTCAAAAAGGCATCAAACGATGCGATCTCGCCGGTGGCAGACTGCTGATAGGATTCAAAGAGAGGCTGTATTTGCTGAAAGGAGGATGGACTGCCCATAATGGCTTCCTTGATCCTGGCCCCTGTAGTCACCTTGTCATCCATCGAAGCGAGTTCGACCAGCTTGCCTTCTGTCTGCAACGCGGTGACGATCCGTTCGATGGATGTCTTTTTTCTTCTGTCGTTGTCGTTCTTGGGATCCTTGTGCCTGCTCAGCCATTTCTGACCCGTTGAAATGACCTGCGGTTTGATCGAAGCTTTTTCCTCCGGCTTTTTGGCCTGGCTGTAGCGCGCCACCACGTCGATCATTTCCTTGAAGGATGTGTCCTTCCCCAACAACCCCAGCAGCTTGGCTCCTGTGGAAAGTTCTCCCTGCAGCAGCAGTAACTCCTGTTCGATAGAGACCGACACTCCGGCACCGGACGCAGCCGGAGGACCTCCGCCGGCATCAGGTCTGGCATCCGCCTTGGCAGACATCTGTTGAAGGTCTGTCACCTGGGGACTGGCATCTGCCAGCCCCGACAGCCGATCCAGGCCACCATCTGACATACCCCGGGCTTCAGGACCGGATGATGTCCGTTCCCGCCCGGGATTTGCCCGCTCCTGTACCATGTCGGCAGCCTTCGGCATGATCTTTACATCAGGAAAACAGGATGACCCATTGATGATCAACGCAATCTCTCCCCTTTTCTCAAACTATAATATACTGATTTTGAACGATATCTCAAAAAAATCACATATTCATGGCTTCACCCCGCCACTTCCCCCTCCAAGCAGTTTCCTTACGACCAGCGTCACGATCAACCTCAAAACATAAAGCACGATAAGCAAACCCAGGAACCATAAAACAGACAACTGGATGATGAAGATCTTCTCCATGCGGTTGGCGGTGTATGCCTCGGTGGACATGGGCAGACGTTGCATCACCATCGGCATCAGGCACAATGCACCCAGACTAAGGGTGAAAAAATAACCTGCTTCCCGAATGAAGATCTTCATGTGACTTGGATATTGATCAGGGCCGGCGCATCTGCATGGCCTTGGTGAGTCGGAAAATGAGGTATCCTGCCAGGATGCCCGTCAGAAATGCCGCGGTTTGTCGCAATCCATCCGATTCGAAGAATCCGAGCCACGCAAGCAGGGGCACCAACAGGATCGTACTGAGCAGGATGTACAAATAATAGTTGAAGCCCTCATAAAAGACAGAGGCCCGTACCCGCCAGTCGCTGAAGGCGATGAAGAACGCCACCACCACGGTGATGGCGAATGCAACCGCCGCCGTCATCAACAAGTCGCGATGCCGGAGCATCCAGTCAGCCAGTCGGACAGGATAACCCTTCACAGCCGTCACCGGATCACGGACCTGTACGGTATCCGAAGCAAATTTGTCGCGCACGACCCGCCAGATTTCCGGCCGGCCCTGCTCGTAACCCAGCGCCCAGAACCCAATGCCCCTGAATTGCCTGGAAAGCGCCAGATCCATTTTACGGCCGAGTGTGTAATCATCATCAAACCAACATTCAATGGAAGTGCTGTCGGGGAATTCCAGGAGATAGTTGTTGGTCATCGACCATGGATCGAGGTTTTGCGTCAACGTGTAGGTGGTATCGGTGGGGACATACAACTTACGAACCTCTTCATAAGTGACTTTCCGGTCGAACTGCTGATTGTAGTACCCCCTGGAGTCGAGGCTTCCCCGCCATTGGCTGCCATACAGCGGAAGGGCCAGTACCGATTGTTCGGGATCCAATCCCGCGGCAACGTAACGACGCAAAGTTCTGTCGAGACTGGGTCCGTCGCCCTGCTCGGTCATCATCGGGGCAACGGCTCCTACCGCTTCATCCTCGGTAGGGAATTCAAACCCCTGGACCACCAGGAAATCCGCCATGCGATGTAATTCCTGGATATCGAAAACGCCTTCAGGATCTTCGGAAGGAAGGACAATGGTCAATATAGATCGTTTATCCGTAACAACCGCCCGTACCCGCGTATTCAGCTGACCAACAAATTGAAGGAATGCCTGCCGGTCGTCCGGAGACAGGTCCTGGAAATTGATCTCCACACCGTCCGCCTGCTTGAACTGAACAAGCTTGGCCACGGAATCTGCCAGCGTCGCCCAGGCCTGCTCCTGTGAAAGAAAGAGGGAGGTATTTTCGCGTCCCGAACAAGCTACCGAAAGCACCACCCTGGTTTTATGTGCATGGGCGGAATCCACCAGCGATGTCGCCCTCCACATATCCATATCCTCCGGGTTCAGATATCCACCCGTCGCCGGATCCACCATGTAGGCGAAGAAGGAGATGGTGGTGATCAACTGCATCGGATATCCACGCCACCGCTCCCCCATCCAGGTCGGGTGCCATCCATAGACTTCAGCTCCCCGTCTGATCCGCCGGCGTGTACTGTCGGCATAAAAGAAAACACCACCGGCACTGTCCCATTGCAGCCGGTCTGCCGCCCCTTCGGGATTGCCGGGATTCAAGCTCGAATAAAGGAAGGAGTAACGGTCGAACAATTTCTTCTGTCCGATGGGACTGAATATTAAGGAATCCGGTTTCTTGTCTCCTCCGGGGACTTTTTTCATCAACCGTTCTGCTGTACGTTGCATGAGCGTGTATTCGGAAGAGATCCTCCGGACACTGTTTTTCATGCGGGCGTATTCACGGCTGCAGCCCGCCAGCAACAGCAGCAGGGCGATGCCCGGAATGATCTTCGATATGATATGGCTCGGTTTCACAGATATGATAACATGATGAAATCCCGGCAGATCTTCCGGACGATTTCGGTTTCTTCCGAATGGGTATCCACAAACACACCCACCAGTTGGATACTGGCGGATGTGGTGTACAATCTGGACGTATTTTCAATGTCAAGCTGTAATGCCGGAATAGCGTTGGCATTTGAGGGCATCTGAAAAGCCCCGAAATATTTTCTGGGATTGGCGGTGGCACGCATCCCCTCGCCCTCGAAGAGTCTCCCTTCAGGGTCCCTCAGCAATGTCCGCGTTCCGGCACGAATCGTCATTTTCATGTCCCTTGGCCCTTCGTCGGGCAAACGCACCATGCCGTTGCGCCGAACTTCCGTGAGTACATATTCAGCCAGCCCCGCCGGCAAAGAGTCCTGAAGATCAGCCATCCGGTATCCCCAGCCGATACATCGCCGGCCCGCCGGCCATGACACATTTACCTGCGCACGTGAAGTACGGGTGATATCCCGCTTTGATGAGAGCCTGACCGGCTGGGAAAGTAATGGTTCGGCAGTGGTATCCTTTTTCTCCACCACCACCTTCGCCACGTCAAAAAGGGTATCGCAGACGTAACGGAGGGAGAACCTGGCCGCTGCTGGCCGGTTGGTAACCACAAGCCTCCCCCTTGAACGGAGCGGACTCTTGTTCTCGAGGTTGATGGTGACGACCCCGTCAGCTGCCACGATGAGTTCATGCTGAACCTGAAATCGTTTCGGATTGCGGCTGGCCGTGAAACGGGTTTCCTTCCCTTCCACCACTTCGAATTCATCGAATCCGTGCCTTTTTAATATTTGATACTCGATGACAAGGGTATCCCCCTTCTTCACCTCGTAAGTGAAACTTTTCGTGCCCCCAAGCCGGTTCAGGGTGAAAATGAGATTGGCCAATACCTTCGACTCGGTGTCCATGCCGGGGAAAAATCTGAGCAAAGGCATGTCCTCCTTGGGTAAGGCCACGACCTTTTTCGCCTTGAAAATGGCGTAAAAGCTATCTGCCCTGCTTCTGATGATGGACTCCGGATCGGCCTTCGCCTGGATCCCGGATGCCGTCATCAATTGATCCACGGCATTCGACTTGAAGAGGTTGAAATCTTCAATCACCAGCCCCTTGCCATCTTCAGAAGATGACAGTTTCAGCGACTTCATCGACAGCTTGTCCTGGAAGTTGAAGGCTTGTGCACACAGACTGATAGCCGGAGCACAACACATCGAAATGAGTATGAACAAGAGCGGTTTCCTGTTCATATCAGCGGTTTTTTGTTTTCGTCCGAAGCTGCCGGCGCAGTTCTGCATATCGGTTTCGAACGTCCGTGGGATCGGGATTGGGTTGCACAAGGGTGGATCGCTCCGTGCGCCGTTTTGAGGGGGAACCCGATCCATGCAGATCCATATTCTGCTGATAGACCGTCCGCATGAACTTGATTTTGAACTCATGCTCACTGATGCGGACGAGGTTGTCGTAAGGACCTTCCGGGGCCAGCAGCTTGGAGAGGATGGGGGTGATCTCGACGAGCATCAGGAGCAGCGTGATGGCGAATGATGCCAGCGTCCCCAGCTTTCCGAGCGCCTGCAGACGGGCCAGAAATCCTTCGGAAAAGGCGGTTTCTGCCAGCTTCCGGGCCTCGGTATATTCGACTGTGATGCGGGCACGATCCTGCGTCAGACCAGCCAGGGCCGCGTCTATCCGGGCCTTCTCACGATCGAATTCGCGGACGTATTCTTCGTATTTGGATTGTTTGGCTTTACACTCGGAACCCCGCCCCTTCAGTCCGGTGCCGCAGGTGCCGTCACACTCGCAGATATACTCCTGATAGTATTTTTCCCGAAGCCGGAAGTAGCCGTCGAGTTCCTCTTTGAGGGCCACGGTTCGGGCATCATGCACAGAGAGCCGCTCCTCGTGCGCACGACGCATGGTCTCGAGTTTTTCCGTCCGCTGCTCGGCAAGGATCTGCCGGACTTCAGAACGGAAGATCTCAAGTTCCAGGGGACGTGCCACCACGATGGCGATGGCGCCGGCCAGCAGCATCCTGGGGATGGCCTGCAGGCATTCCTTCCAGAAATCTCCCTGTTTACGAAAACTCGCCACAATGAACCGGTCGAGGTTGAAGATGATCAACGCCCAAAGCAACGAGAGCGGCAGGCTGAGCCACAGGTTGTCGAGCACTACCTGGAAGGCGAAGAAAGCCGACAACATGGCCAGCAATGACGTAAACAAGACGGTCAGTCCCGTACTGGTATGCTTGATCCATTCGGATGTCGGACACTGCGCAAGCAGGTCCGGACTGCTGCCCGCGCAGAATACCAAAAATCTGGCGATATGACTGTTCGGATCGGTCACCGGGTGAAATAATTCATGAATCTTTTATAAAGCCTGCGCAGCATCTCTCCGAAACCACGACCCGACGCGCCTGTCCGATGCCTTTTCCATGGACGCGCTGCCATTCTGCCTTCCCGAACAACGGTAGACAGCTGCTCATCCATGGTTACGATTTCTAATTCAACGCGTTCGTCGCCGAATGTAGTTTTCAGCGTGAAAATATATTTTTCATCCCGGAAAACCCGAAGATTGTGATCCCCGACTGAAGCCAGACTGCCGAGACGGTCTTCCGACAACAAAGCGGAGGCAGGAGACGCCCATTCGATCCGGATCTGGTCGCCCCGAAGGATAGCATAACTGTATCTTCCACTGAACGCCGATTCCAGCGGGATGTACAACCGGGTGGCAGGATC
>JBEEMB010000139.1:0-16572 GCA_041167815.1 Bacteroidota bacterium
GGCTTGAACTCGAGCTTGGAACCTCGTTGCACAAATAATGGGCGGAAACATCCAACAGGATAACCATCAAGCATCGGTGACGAACCTCCACCACAAAGTGCAATCAGTGCATCTTCCTCAAAGTCAAGAAGCAGCCCATGCAGCGTAATCTCCAATACCACAGCCGTGGAGTCATTGCCGCAAAGTACATTCGACAATCGATGGGAGACTGGATCCATCGGTCCACTGAGTGGAACACCAAATGCCCGAAATCCATGCCGACCAGCATCCTGCAGGGTAACCGGATATAAAGTATGGATGACCCGAATACTCATAAGCGCGAAAGTTTCTCAAACACATCTCTTTCAATTCGCTCAAACTTGACGGCCATGCCCGGCTTCAATAAAAAAGGGTCGGATTTTCCCGGGTCGAATAACCGCAGAGGTGTACGACCAATAATCTGCCAACCTCCGGGCGTAGACAAGGGATAAATGCCTGTTTGTCTGCCGGCGAGTGCAACGGAGCCCACTGGCACATTCATCATCGGAGTCTTTTTCCGTGGTACCTCCAAACAAGGGTCCGTCATGCCCAAGTATGGAAAACCAGGCACAAAGCCAATCATATACACACGGTACTCGACAGAAGTGTGCAGGCTTATCATCGCTTCTAATTCAAGGTGGCAAAGGCTGGAAACAGTTTGCTGATCAGGACCAAATTCAATATCATAGCATACAGGTATGCAAACAAGATCATTGGATTTGCTTTGAGCCTTAAGATTGGCGATACGTGCCGAAACGTGCGCAGAAACCCATGCAGATGGATCGCCGTTACCAACATGAGAAGAAAAGAGTTGATCTATAGGATCATAAAATATGGTCAGGGATGTGTATGCGGGAACACTCTCTATAAAACCTGGAAAGGGCTGCAATTGTAAATGCTCATGCAAGGCGATCAGCAGGTCTTGCAGTTCCGGGGTCGGTACCTGACCCCAATCGACCGTAATCGACCCATCCCCCAAAGGATATATGCGGTAAGCTGCATCCACAACACAAATTACGCCTTTCCATAAATGAAGAAACCGCATTCGTGAATGCGGTCCCTGGTTGCAATATCGACAAGATGAATTAAAAGGAAAACTTGCGGTATTGATCCCTCTTCGCCTTCCAATAAATCCGGGCTGGATCGTAATCCGCCCGACGAATCAGTTTCAACGCCAGCATCCTGATCACCTCGACGATGCGGTTCGACCGCCTTTCAATCTGTTTGTTCATGGTGATTCCGTAGTTTGATGTGAAATAACGAATCACATGTGAATTGTATTTCATAAGAACTGTTAAATCCACATGATATGCGATAGTTGAAAACTTCTGGTTTCAAGCCTTGAAAGGCCCGCGCTTGAAGACGCATCAGGAACATAACGTACTTTTATATTTCCAAGAGAAAATATGCAACGTGAAATCACCGGTTGGTTCAGCCCAGCGCTCCAAAAGCACATGCCCGTTGCGGCCTATGGCCATTATGGATTTGCCTTGCTGATGATACCGACCGCTGCTGCTGACTACCTTGAATATGAACGGTTCCAACTCATTGATGCACTGCAGCCACTGATCAATGGTGGTCGCATGAAAGTGTTCTCCATTGACAGCATCAACAACGAAAGTTGGATGAATCGTGAAATGGAACCTGCACACAAAGCCATTCGACATAACCAATTCAATGAATATGTCTTTCATGAATTGATTCCCTTCATCCGGAATCACTGCTCGCCTGACACACCAATCATCACCTGCGGCGCCTCTTTCGGAGCATTGCATGCAATGAACCTGTTCCTGAAAAAACCGGATCTTTTAAACGGTGTCATTTCCATGAGCGGAGTGTACGACCTGACGGAATATACCCGTGGGTTCTTCGACGAACAAGTGTACTTCAACTCTCCGCAGCATTACATACCGAACCTTACCGAGCACGATATACTCGAAAGGCAAAGGAATGGCCGGATCATTATCGCTTCCGGCAGTGGCAATTACGAAGATCCGGAAGCCAACAGAAGATTCTCCGATGTGTTGAATAGCAAATCAATACCGCATACCTTGGACATCTGGGGACACGACATCCACCACGATTGGCCGACTTGGCGACGGATGCTGCCGCACCTCATCGAAACACACTTCTAAAGGGAAGGGCGATTTATTAGACCCCAACATCACTTGCAACATGGAAAAGAAACTATACCTGCTGGATGCATTTGCGCTTATTTTCAGAGCCTATTATGCCCTGATCCGCAACCCGCGCATCACCAGTAAAGGGAAGAATACCAATGCGCAATTCGGATTCACAAACACACTGATTGACCTGCTCAACAAACAGAAGCCCACACACATGGCCGTCTGTTTCGACACAGCCGCCCCCACCGAACGCCACACCGATTTTGCCGATTACAAGGCCAACCGACAGGAAGCGCCCGAAGATATCATCCTCTCCATACCAGATATCAAAAGAATCATCGAAGGGTTCAATATCCCAATCGTTGAAACCGATGGGTTTGAAGCAGATGACGTCGTCGGTACCCTCGCGAAACAGGCGGAAAAAGTAGGATATCAGGTATACATGGTCACACCCGATAAAGACTACGGACAACTGGTCTCCGAAAACATCAAAATTTACAAACCTCCCTACCAGGGAGGCGATTTCGAAATCCTTGGTCCGGATCAAGTATGCGCCAAATGGAACATCAAACGGGTCGACCAGGTCATCGATATCCTCGGGCTGATGGGTGATGCTGTCGACAACATCCCTGGCATACCCGGCGTAGGCGAAAAAACCGCAGCCAAACTCCTGGCAGAATACGACACGCTCGATAATGTACTGGCCAATGCCGACACCATCAAAGGCGCACTGGGTGAGAAAATCCGAAACGGTAAGGATCTCGCCATCATGAGTAAGAAACTCGCCACCATCATTACCAATGTGCCGGTGGAGTTTCACGAAGAAAACTACAGCGTAAAGGCCGTCGACAAGGATAAGCTTCGCGAAGTCTTCACCGACCTCGAATTCAAAACCCTGGGTAAACGCATACTCGGAGAGGAGATTTCTTTAACAGAAGCCACACCCTCAAACGGCCAAATGGTCCAACAGGACCTCTTCGGAAACATCGTTTCACAAAAAGAACAAGCCCCTGTCGTACAAACCTCCGAGCCGGAAGAACCAAGCCTGCTGACACCCGAAAGAAACATCCACAATACACCACACGAATACCATGCGATCTCTTCCAATGAAGAGATTGAAACGTTGGTGAAAACACTCTCTGAACTTACTGAGGTTTGCTTTGATACGGAAACAACCGGACTCGACGCCAACCAGGCCGAACTCGTAGGCATGAGCTTCGCATGGGAAGCAGGTAAAGCCGTCTACGTTCCGTGCCCCGCCGATCAGGAAGAAACAAAAGTCATATTAGATAAGTTTCGAACAATATGGTCGAAAAAAGACATCACCTGGATCGGACAAAACATCAAATACGACTTGCTGGTGCTGAAATGGTACGGCATCGAGTTGGAAGGTCCGATTTTCGATACGATGATCGCCCATTATGTGATCGAGCCGGAAGGCAAAAGATCCATGGACCTCTTAAGCGCGCAATATCTGGGCTACGAACCGGTGTCCATCACCGAACTGATTGGTAAAAAAGGGAAGGGCCAGGGAAATATGCGGGACGTGGAAATCGAAAAGATCAAGGAATATGCAGGCGAGGACGCAGATATCACCCTCCAGCTTAAGCAGGTCTTCCTCCCCAAAATAAAGGAAAAGGAAGTAGAGCGGGTATTCCATGAGGTGGATAATCCTTTGGTAAAAGTATTGGCTGATATAGAATTCGAAGGCGTAGCGATCGATGTTCCATTCTTGCAGGAATACTCGAAAGAACTGGAAAAGGCAGCCCGGTCTGCAGAAGAAAACGTGTACCAAAAAGCAGGCGTTCGCTTCAACCTGGCCTCTCCCAAACAACTGGGGGAAGTTTTGTTCGAAAAACTCAAATTGGACCCCAAAGCTAAAAAGACCAAAACAGGACAATACGCCACCGGTGAAGATGTGCTACAAAAACTGGCACACGAGAATCCGATTGTCGAGGATATCCTTGCATTCCGGGAGCTCACAAAACTCAAATCAACCTATGTGGATGCTTTGCCCCTGCTGATCAATCCAAAGTCTGGCAGGGTTCATACCTCCTATGGACAGGCAGTAGCCGTCACCGGTCGTCTGGCAAGTACCAATCCAAATCTGCAAAACATACCTGTCAGATCTGAAAGAGGCAAAGAAATACGAAAGGCGTTCATTCCCAGAGATAAAGACCATCTGCTGATTTCAGCCGACTATTCACAGATCGAACTCCGAATCGTGGCTGCCATCAGCGGCGACCCCAACATGTGCGAAGCTTTCCGGCTCGGTAAAGACATCCACACCGCCACAGCCGCCAAAGTCTATGGCATCGAAGAATCCGAAGTAACTAAAGAACAACGATACAAGGCAAAAAGCGTCAATTTCGGAATCATATATGGACAAGGGGCCTTCGGATTGGCCGACAACCTCGGCATCAGCCGCGCGGAAGCCAAAGGAATCATCGATAACTACCGAAAAGAGTTCTCCGGCATCACCACTTACATGGATGATATCGTGAAATTCGCCCGCGAAAAAGGCTATGTCGAAACCCTCATGGGTCGCAAAAGATGGCTGAGGGACATCAACTCATCCAACTTTACCGTCAGGGGTTTCGCAGAACGGAACGCGATCAACTCGCCCATCCAGGGAACCGCGGCAGATATGATCAAACTGGCCATGGCTCGGATTCGTGATCATATCCGCAACATGGGACTGAAAAGCCGAATGATCATGCAGGTTCACGACGAATTGGTCTTCGACGTACTGAGAAGTGAGGCAGATACACTGAGAGCGCTCATCCTCGAAGACATGCAACATGCCATGCCACTTCCCAACAACGTCCCGGTCATCGCAGAAGCCGGAATAGGAGAGAATTGGCTGGAAGCACATTGAACCGATCTAAAAACTCTTTATGATTACGAGGCTGTTCGTATGGTGGTTCAAAGTCAAAGGATGGAAAATTGACAATTCCATTCCTCCTGGTGTGCGAAAAGCCGTGGTAATTGCTGCCCCGCACACCTCAAACTGGGACTTTGTATATGCACTGGCCACATTCAGGCTGCTTGACATCAAAGTAAGATACCTGATAAAACAGGAGGTCTACCGATTCCCGCTGAAAAGGCTCATTGATGCAACCGGTGGGATACCCGTCAAACGAAACAGCAACACAAAACTCGTCGATACCTTCATTCAGGAACTCAACAACGCCGAAGACCTGTTTCTCATGATACCGGCAGAAGGTACCAGAAGCCTCGTGAAAAAATGGAAAAGTGGGTTCTATCACGCAGCAATGGGCGCAAATGTGCCTGTGCTGCTCGGCTACCTTGATTTCGAAAAAAAGACGGCAGGATTCGGAAAAGTGGTGAATATCACCGGTGATAGGAATAAAGACATGCAGATCATCAGGGAATTCTACAAAAATATCAAAGGCAAACACCCGGAAAAATTTGACCCGGAATCCGTCCGCCTCGACGATTGATACATCATTCACAACTTCTTTTCAACAATGACCTTTCACGACTACTTAAAAATGATTCAAAATGTGGGAATCCGTTACTTCTCCGTAGCGGGTATCGCCTTTCTGTTGTTCTATGTCATACTACGCAATAGGAAGGCCCGACAAAAGATTCAAAGCAAATTCCCGGAAAACAAAGACATCCTTCGAGAAATTAGCTACTCCATAAGCACGATTTTTATTTTCGGACTGGTTCCGCTTTTCCTGTTGAAAAATCCGGACATCAGGGCCCATACTACATTTTACGCTAATATATCCGAGTATGGATGGACATGGTTCTTCCTGGCATTCCCCGTCATGTTCATCATGCACGACACGTACTTTTATTGGATGCATCGCCTCATGCACCAGCCACGATTATTCAAGCTTTTCCACCTCATACATCATCGATCCACTAATCCCTCACCATGGGCTGCCTATGCATTTCATCCCCTGGAAGCCATCATTGAAATAGGAATATTCGCCATTTTCCTGTTCACCATACCCACGCACATCCTGCACTTCATACTTTTCTTCCTGATGTCCATCATTTACAATGTATACGGGCATCTAGGCTGGGAACTCTACCCCAAAGGTTTCAGCAAACACTGGCTCGGAAAATGGATCAACACCTCCGTGAACCACAACCAACATCATCAATACTTCAAAGGCAACTATGGCCTATACTTCCTGTTTTGGGACCGTCT
The DNA here is from genome assembly GCA_041167815.1 of Bacteroidota bacterium. GTDB lineage: Bacteria > Bacteroidota > Bacteroidia > Chitinophagales > Chitinophagaceae > Pollutibacter. The sequence continues at coordinate 6,331 of JBEEMB010000139.1, forward strand.
AATGGGCACCATAAGGGATGACTATGATCAGCGATTCGATGAAGTGAAAAACAGACCATGAAACCTGTCATATACTATTGCTACGACGCCTACTGCGGGTGGTGCTATGGATTCAGCCCGGTCATAACAAGCCTAAGAGACAACTACCGCGGACAGATAGACTTTGAAACACTCTCCGGCGGTATGATACCACGAGAATCAGCCAGGCACATCGGCCAGATAGCAGCCTATGTGAAAGATGCGTACAAAATAGTAGAAGATACCACAGGCGTCACCTTCGGAGACGATTATCTCTGGCATATACGAAACCCTGAATTGAGCGACTGGTTTCCACACTCAGAAAAAGCGGCCATTGCCCTCACGATCTTCAAGGAATATATGCCCGAAAAAAGCGTAGAATGCGCCGCAGCACTGCAAAAGGCATTACACCTCGAAGGACGTGACCTTACAGACGATGAAGCCTATAGACATCTGCTCGAAGCCTGGGGAATACCCGATGATGAGTTTTATGCCAAACTCAAGGACGAAAAGTACCTTGATAAGGCACGCTACGAAATAGAACTCGTACGCCAACTCAGGGTCACCGGGTTTCCAGCCGTACTCATGCAAACCGGTGATCTCAAATTCTATCTAGTATCTAAAGGGTATACTGACCTGGATACGATCATACATCGCGTCGAAAATATCCTCAAAGAGGTTCAGACATCGGCATAGAAATGACCATCAGCTTCTTCTGTCCCGGAGTGGGCAACATGTCGTAAATTGCATGCCCGCAACAACATCGTATGGAATACAACAAGATCATATCAGTTACTGGCATTCCCGGCCTTTTCGAACTATTGAACAGTAAAAACGACGGTGCGCTCATTCGCTCGCTGGAAGATCGAAGCACACGCTTTGTCTCCAGTCGCGTTCACAACTTCTCGCACCTCGAAAGCATCGAAGTCTACACCACAGACGAAAACGTCAATCTCGCAGAAGTCTTCCTGGCAATGAATGGGTCGACAGAATACCTGCCTGCTGAAAAAGACGCCAAGGCGGTCAAGAGTTACTTTGAAAAAGTCTTCCCGACAATGGATTTCGAGCGCGTCTACAACAGCGACATGAAAAAGATGGTACGTTGGTACAGCATACTGAAAGCCAACAACGTCGAGATCAAGCTAAGAGAGCAGACTGATACGGATGAGCCCTCTACCGAAGCCTGATCCCGATTTGTTTCAAACTTCCTTCCTGCTACCTGACCCCTTGCTTTGGTAATACCGAGATCTGCACCATGAACCACTCCGCTGACATCAAGAAAATACAGAGAAACTTTCTGCCCGTTGACTTTAGCATCACGGACTGGACTGCGCTGGAACCCTGGTTTGTTGACCTTGAACAAAGAACACTCTCCACCACCAATGACCTGGAAAAATGGTTGGCGGATATGAGCGAACTTGAAGCAATCGTCAGCGAAGATGCTTGCTGGAGACAGGTCCGCATGACTTGCGATACCGAAAACAAAGAATTGGAAGAAGATTTCAACTACTTCTACCTGGAAATTCAACCTAAAATCCAGCCGTACGCAGACAAGCTCAATCGTAAATTGATGGACTGTCCGCTGACAGCCGAGCTTGACCAACAGAAGTTCTTCACCTACCTCCGGGGCGTCCGCAAAAGCATCGACCTCTTCCGGGAAGAAAATATCCCGCTGCAGGCAGAGATGAGCGTGTTGCAGCAGCAATATGGAAGCATCGCCGGCAAAATGACCATCCAGCATGATGGCAAGGAGTTTACATTGCAACAAGCATCCAAATTCCTTGAAAACCCGGATCGCAACATAAGGGAAACAGTTTACTTCAAGATCAACGAAAGAAGGCTGATCGATAAAGCCCCATTACACGATTTATTCGGAAAACTAGTATCCCTGCGCCATCAAATAGCCGTGAATGCGGGGTTCAAGAACTACCGCGACTATAAATTCGCGGAGATGGGACGATTCGACTACAAACCCGAGGATTGCTTCCAATTCCACCAGGCTGTAGAAGAACATGTCGTGCCGCTGGTCGATAAAATATATGCCAAACACGCCCAAAAACTAAACATCTCCCCCCTCAAGCCCTGGGATACAGAAGCAGAACCCGCAGGTATTGAGCCGCTCAGGCCTTTCACAAACGGTAAGGAATTGCTCGATAAGACCGTCGCCTGTTTTCAAAAACTGGATCCGTTCTTCGCGTCCTGCCTCAAAAAAATGGAGGAGTTAGGACACCTGGACCTTGATAGCAGAAAAGGAAAGGCACCGGGCGGCTACAACATGCCCCTGATGGAAAGTGGAGCCCCGTTCATATTCATGAACGCGGCCAGCCAAATGTCCGATGTTACGACAATGGTACATGAAGGTGGCCATGCCGTTCACTCTTTCCTCGCACATGGACTGGAACTCAGCGCGTTCAAAGAATACCCCACAGAAATGGCAGAAGTGGCCAGCATGGCCATGGAGTTGTTCTCCATGGATCACTGGGAACCGTTTTTCGACAATGAAAACGACCTCAAACGGGCGAAAAGACACCAATTGGAACGCGTCATTACAATCTTCCCTTGGATTGCCACGATTGATAGCTTCCAACATTGGGTCTACGAAAATCCCGGACATACCCAGGAAGAAAGGTCGGAAGCCTGGATGCGCATCATCAAAAGATTCTCCATACCTTCTTTGGATACTTCAGGACTCGAAAAATTCCGGGAAATCAGCTGGCAGCGCCAACTGCACCTTTTCGAAGTTCCTTTCTACTACATTGAATACGGAATAGCGCAGCTCGGAGCCATCGGTATGTGGAAACAATATCGCGAGAACCCATCAGCTGCATTGAAAAATTACACAGACGCATTGGCGTTGGGTGGAACTAAAACACTACCTGAACTTTATGCAGCTGCAGGACTGCCTTTCGACTTCAGTCCGGAAACCATCAAAGCATTGATGGAAATGGTGGAACATGAGCTTGATCAGCTTTAATACTGATGAATAGCTAAGCTGCGCAGTTTTTGCATCTCCCGTTGACAACCATGTTTACCTGAGAAACCAGGTAACCATCTGGCATGGCAATAGATGGAATCGTTAGCCCATCCAGACAAGTGGTCGTACCACATAATTCACAGACGAAATGTACATGGTCGTCATGATGATGGCCTGCACCGCAGGATTCCTTGCACAAAGCATACAATACCGAATTATCGGTCGTGGGTATCGTATGCATGATACCCTTCTCCAGAAAGGTTTGTAAGGTTCTGTAAACCGTTACCCTGTCAAGTCGCTCAGACGTCTTCTCTTCAATATCATGCGGGGAAAGGGCTACACCCGCATCCATGAAGACCTCCAGGATGCGCCGGCGTCCATCCGTTACGCTCAGTTGATTCCTTCTGAGCAGGATAGCCACCCGGTCTTCTGATGAATCCGCTAGTTTGTTCATTTCACTTTCCCCTCCAATAAATGCTGGAGATCTTTTGTCATCTGTTCAACCTCATCCTTCTTCAAACCATCATAAATTCCCCTGACCTGACCTTTTCGGTCTACCAACGCAAAGAATTGGGTATGGATAAACTGATCGGAAATATTCTTGCTGCTGTTATCCTGACTGTCCAACAGATAACTTTCCCTTGCACTCTTGTATAATGCTGCTTTAGGACCTGTCAGAAACCACCAGTCAGAAATATCCGCACCCATCGAATCTGCATACTGCCGTAACCTCGCCACAGAATCTGTTTCCGGGTCAACGGTATGAGAGAGAATCAGGAAATCAGGCTTTCCCTTGAATGCACGATAAACATCTTGCATGTTGCGATTCATCTTCGGACAAATGCCCTTGCACGTGGTAAAGAAATACTCAACTACCACAACCTTACCCAAAGCATCTCGCTCCGTTACCCATTTGCCATCATGCCGTTCGAACTTGAATGGCCTTACCGTCGACAATACCGGTAACTTCTCGCCCAGGAAGTCCGTCGTCAGGATCAGACCTCCATAAAAGCCGGTCAGAATTAGCGCGAACACACCGAGATATAACCAGGTTTTCTTTCCCATGATGAATGATGTTTCAAAATTACAACCTCCTTCGGACTTCTCACATCAACATGCTTCTTTGCAACTTTGTTGCAAATCGGTACCTTTGCCTCAATATGAGGGTGAATTTTGACACATTGGGCATTACGACAACCATCATATGCGCTATTCACTGTGCAGTACTGCCGCTCATGCTAACAAGTCTGCCGCTCTTCGGTAAAAATGTGATAGATAATCAGTTTTTCGAATACTTCATGATCTTGCTCGCTGCGGGAATTGGGCTTTATTCCCTTACACATGGCTTCAAAAAACATCACCATGCTAAAGGTCCAATACTCGTTTTCAGTTTTGGTATCCTGATGCTTATCATGAAACAAGTGTTCCATGACCATCAGCTCATTTTCCTTATTCCGGGCGTTATCGCCATCATTACTGCCCATTTGATGAACATCAGGTTCTGCCGAACAACCGGTGAAGGCAATAACTGCGCCATCGACGGGTGCAAGCATTGATTCCAAGAATGGACTCCACTTTTTCCATCGGAATATCCTAATTTTCGCCCTCAACGTGTTTCATAATGAATAGGCGTCATGCAATCAAAACCCTGAGCGGTTTCGCGGCTATCAGCCTAATAGAGGCTAAATCGCTTGCTGCAGCATTCAGAAAAGATAGAAATATTGGTGTTCAGTTATATACGCTGCGTAACGAACTATCAAAAGACCCGAAAGAAACCATCAGAAAAGTCGCAGCACTGGGCTATAAAGAAGTCGAGAATTTTGGATATACCAATGGCAAGTTCTTCGGAATGGATCCAAAATCCTACGCAGCCTTCCTAAAAGATAACGGACTGACCGCGCCTAGCGGCCACTACATGCTGCCACAACTCTCCGCAGGTTGGGAAAAAACAATAGAAGACGCTGCATTGATTGGACAACAATATATGGTCCTGGCCTTCCTTTTCCCTCAGGAAAGAAAAACATTGGATGATTATAAAAAAGTAGCTGCCCTGCTCAATAAATGCGGCGAATCCTGCAAAAAAGCCGGAATCCAACTCTGCTATCATAACCATGATTTCGAATTCGAAAAGTTGGATGGTGAAATACCGTTTGATGTACTTATGCAGGAAACAGAAAAAAATCTGGTCAAAGCCGAATTGGACCTGTACTGGGCTGTGAAAGCCGGACGAAAACCCGTGGATTTATTTGATAAATATCGGGGCAGAGTAGTCCTTTGGCACGTAAAAGACATGGATAAGACTGAAAATGGCACATTTACAGAAGTGGGCAACGGGGTGATTGATTTTGGGGAGATATTCAAAAATCATCGAAAATCCGGTATGAAACACTTCTTCGTGGAACAGGATGTGTGCCCGGTTTCCCCTTTGATCAGCATTGAAAAAAGTATCAACCACATCAGAACCAATCTCTTGAAAAAATTATCCTGATGGAGTTAAACCTCAATATTTAAACGTGCGCACATTCAACCTGATCTGGCTTTTCCTCTTTGTCCTCTTCGCAGCATTGCAACTCAATGATCCGGACCCCTGGATCTGGATTCCGCTTTATCTCTTTTCAGCTGCACTATGTGGGCTTAGATACGCTGGGAAGGCAAAAGCCGTACTAGAATACACGGCCATTCTTATCTACCTCGCCTATGCCGTGGTACTCCTCTTTACACAGCATGGTGTGATTGATTGGTTTGAAGCACATAATGCCGAAAATCTCGTTCAATCAATGAAGGCCACAAAACCTTGGATAGAAAACACCAGGGAATTCGGTGGGTTGCTCATCATGATTGTCATACTCACTATCAATGTATTTAGGGGACGAAAAAAATGATTCCCCTATCATTTGGAATGTTGTCTTGTGCTTGAGATGCGTCGTTATCAGCATAAACTGACACGCTTTACATTCCAACCTTTTACTCATAAGCATATGATGATGCTTTTAACATAAAAAATCGCCCCGCTCTTCATGTCGAGCGGGGCGATTTTTATAGGCGCAATGCCAAATGTGTCTATTACTTCAGTTTCCGGATCTTGATATTGCGGAACCAAATGCGGTCACCGTGGTCCTGCAGTCCGATATGGCCTGATTGAAACACAGCGAAATCTGGCTTGGTCTTGAACTTGCTCTTTGCCACCATTTGCTTCCAGTTATCATCCCACATGGTAGTGGTGACAACGGTGACATCGTTCATTTTCAACTCAAGCTTGCCGTGGTTGAGGATGATTTCAGCCTTGTTCCACTCTCCGACGGCTTTGACAGGCTCATCAGGTCCGGCAATCATATCATAAAGATTGCCTGCACGATGGGTTTTTATTTTTCCGTCAGAATGACCGTCGTTATCAAGGACTTGAAATTCTGGACCCGTATGCCAGGTATGCTCGTATTTGGCATCGTCCTGAACATTGAAGATGATGCCGCTGTTGGCCTTGGGTGCCACTTTCCATTCTACCACAAAATGGTAGTTTTCAAATGTGTCATCCGTGATGAGGTCACCACGACCGGCGGTCTTTCCATCCACCTTGTGGTTAGGATCCAACGTCAGGGCGCCATCTTCAACTTTCCAGGCGGAGCCATCCGACCTGTTACGGAAAACATGCCATCCTTTCTTTGTTTTACCGTCAAACAACGTCTTCCAGCGTCCGGCATATTTCAATTCGGATTTGCCTCCATCCTCTGAAGGATCAACGGGCTTGAATGATGCGAACAAGAAAAGAACGAGCGAGGCAAGAATCGTATTTCTCATGATGATTACTTGATAGAGAGGATATAGTTGACCATTGCTTCAGCATCCTCCTGGCTTACATTCGGATGTGCGGCCATTGGAATCTCTCCCCAGTTGCCCTGACCACCGGCAATGATTTTCTCAGCCAGCATCTTGACATTTTTTGCGTTTTTCTCATATTTCTTGGCAACATCAGCATATGCCGGGCCAACCATCTTTTCTTTTTCCTTATGGCAAGCCAGGCAATCAGAACCTGCAATCAACGCTTTACCATCCTTACCGGGAGCAGGAGCTGCTGCTTCGGCGACAGGGGCAGCAGCAGGTGTAGCAGATGCCTCAGCCTTAGGAGCTTCTCCTCCGATCTGACCATTCTTGCTTTCTTCGTTGTTGCTGATGGGTTTCGTTTCAACCTCAGTCGTACCACCGCCACAGGCATAAATACCGGCTGCGAGGCAGAACACCAAAAGACTCTTTTTCATATTACTTCAATGTTGATTTAAGTTTGACAAATGTCGTACAGTTTTAATCCAGACCAAGGATGCGACGGTTAAAATTTTCGTCACTGCCGGTGCCGGCGAAATCATCAAAAGCTTTCTCTGTCACCCTGATGATATGATCACGAATGAAGACGGCACCCTCGGCAGCACCATCCTCCGGATGCTTAAGCGCACATTCCCACTCCATAACGGCCCATCCTTTATAATCGTATGCAGCAAGCTTGCTGAACACGGCTTTGAAATCAACCTGACCGTCGCCTAAGGAACGGAACCTGCCAGCCCTGTCAACCCAATTCTGGTAGCCGCCATACACACCCTGCTTACCCGTCGGGTTGAATTCCGCGTCTTTTACGTGGAACATCCGGATACGCTCATGATAATGATCGATATAGGCTTTATAATCCAGACACTGCAACACAAAATGACTGGGGTCATAAAGCAAACAGGCGCGCGGATGCTGGTCGACATGTTCCAGGAACATTTCATATGATACCCCATCATGCAAATCCTCCCCCGGATGAATCTCATAACAGAGGTCCACGCCGTGTTCGTCAAATACATCCAGAATAGGTCTCCAACGTTTCGCCAGTTCTTTGAATCCTGTCTCTACCAGTCCCGCCGGACGCTGAGGCCAGGGATAGACCGTATGCCACAAAAGCGCACCACTGAACGTAGCATGCGCGTCCAGTCCCAGGTTGCGGGAAGCCTTGGCAGCCCATTTCAACTGCTGAATGGCCCATTCAGTCCTGGCCTTGCTATTCCCGTGAACCTCTGCTGGAGCGAAGCCATCGAACAATGCATCGTATGCAGGATGGACAGCCACAAGTTGACCCTGAAGATGTGTAGATAATTCCGTAATCTTCATTCCGGACTCCTCTACGATTCCCCTGATCTCGTCAGCATATGTGATACTCTCTGCCGCCTTTTGCAAATCAATGCAACGGGCATCCCAGCTGGGAATCTGAACACCCACAAAACCGAGGGATTCAGCCCACATACAAATAGACTTCAGGTTGTTGAAGGGAGCCTTGTCCCCCATGAATTGAGCCAGAAAAATTCCAGGGCCCTTGATGGTCTTCATATCACAATCTGTTTTAAACTTTTCGAATCCAAGAAATCAATCGGTGTGATTAGATGGTGTGATCCGTCCATTTCTGATCCGACTGACTGGACTTCACAACATTATCAATAAATGCCATACCACGTATGCCTTCGTCAACCTGAGGATAGTCAAGCATCTCGGAGGTTGGCTCAACACCATCCAAGCGAGATGACAACGTTAATGCAAAGTTTCGGTAGATGTTGCCGAAAGCCTCAAGATATCCCTCGGGGTGTCCTCCGGGCGTGCGACAATTATGCACGGCTAACGAACTGAGGCGGTCACCATAATTACCTCCAGCCCGATAAATCTGCGCCGGCTGGTCAAGCCAACGAACCAACAAAGAATTGGGATCCTGCTGTGTCCAGGTCAATCCACCCTTTTCGCCATAAACCCGGATCTTGATGTCGTTCTCCTCACCGGCAGCCACCTGAGAAGCCATCAATACACCTGTGGCACCATTTTCAAAACGCAACAATACGCCACCATCATCATCCAAAGCCCGTCCGTCTACCATGACATTCAGGTCGGCACAAATCTTTGATATTTTCAGACCCGTGACATATTCTGCCAGATGAGCGGCATGCGTACCAATATCTCCCATACATCCACTTTTTCCTGAACGCTTCGGGTCTGTTCGCCAAGCTGCCTGGGCGTTGCCCTCTCGCTCGGTAAGTTTGCTCAGCCACCCCTGCGGATACTCCACATAAACCTTGCGAATCTTGCCAAACACGCCATCCCGGACCATGGCCTTGGCTTGCTTGACCATCGGATAGCCAGAATAAGTGTGCGTCAGACAAAGTATCAGGCCAGTCTCTTCAAGTTTTGCTTTGAGCTGCTTGGCTTCATCGAGCGTGAAAGCGATGGGCTTTTCGATGACGACATGGAATCCATGATCCAATGCCATCATGGCTGGGGCGAAATGAGCGAAATTGGGGGTCACAATCGTGACGAAGTCCATACGCTCTCCCTCCGGAAGCTGGCTTTCCTTCAGGATCATCTCTTCATAGGTGAGATACGTCCTGTCTTCCGGCAAAAACAACATCTTTCCCGAAGCCTGAGCAATCTCGGGATTGATGCTGAGTGCTCCACAAACCAGTTCAATCAATCCGTCCATGTTGGCCGCGATCCGGTGGATGGCTCCGATGAAAGCATCCTTGCCTCCGCCAACCATACCCATTCTGAGTTTACGATTCATACTTGTAGGATGTGTTGTGTGATGAAATGAGGGTACAAAATAAAAAAAAGAGGGGACAATCGCCCCCCCTTCTTTGATATTTGTTGTTCAACAATACTATGATGGACGCAGACGCTTACCAAACATGTAAAGGAAAATGAAAGCTGCGATTAAAACAGCGGGAAAAAGCAACATATTGGATAAGGTGGCCTGACCTGCCGCCAAATCAGCCGCTTGCCCTGCCAGACCACTCGCTTCAGCAACTACTTTGTTCTCTTTGATCCATCCACCAATGATAGGCTGGAAAATGGAAGAAGAAAACATGCCGATACCACCCATGATCGACAAGCCCAACGCACCGGATTTAGGCACATTCTCACTGATATATCCCAGCATGTTCGGCCAGAAATAACAGATTCCCATGGCATAAAAGACAGCAGCAACATACAACATGGAGCCACTCATCGTACTAAGCATGTAGATACCGATTAAACCAAAAACTGCAGAGCCCAGCAGAACACCGGCAGTATTGAGTTTTTCGATCAATGGACCAGCAAAATAACGACCAACCGCCATCAGACCGGTTACCAACGCCAGAATCAACATCGGACTCGCACCGGCATTCGCCAGGATAGGGCCGACCCATTGCTGAGGGCCAAACTCGGAAATGGCCGTCAGTGCCATACAGCAAGCCATGAACAAA
>JBEEMB010000143.1:0-3827 GCA_041167815.1 Bacteroidota bacterium
AGGCTTGTTTGAAAATGTGCAATGCATCAGATTCCGTGATCTCCCGCGGGTTGTTCTTCAACAGTCGCTGCACCTTCATCGCATCACGCGCCATGCCCGGCAATGAATCCTCCGTCACGCCCACTTCAGACAAACGTGATGGAATGCTGCATGCACGATTGATCGCACGTATGCGTTCGACACCGGCCATTGCCGTTTCCATATCATCATGTCCACGGCTGCAACCCAGCGCCAACGCCACTTCCGCATGCCTTGACACGGAAGCGGGAATATTGTATTCCATCACCCAAGGCAGCAACAACGCATTGGACAATCCATGCGAAAGATGATATAAGCTGCCCAGTGGATAGGATAATGCATGCACGCCGGCGGTGTTCACCGGACCGAGACAGAATCCGCCGTAGAGGCTTCCGAGGGCGACCTGCTCCCGGGCTACTGCGTTCGATCCATCCTGCACGGCATCAATGATATGTGCGGAGATGCGACGCATGCCTTCCAGCGCGAAATTGTCGATGAAGGGAATCGCATGTTTGTTGGTATAAGCCTCCAGACAATGCGTCAGCGCATCGATACCCGTGGCCGCGGTAATCGCGGGCGGTAATGAATGTGTCAATACCGGATCCACATACACGATGTCAGGCACCAGGAATGGACTGATGATGCCTTTCTTTTGTCCATCCGCATCATCCACCAGAATCGCATTCGGCGACACCTCACTGCCGGTGCCGGAAGTCGTGGGCACGCATATCAATAATCTGGATCGCTGACCGAGCAATCCGATGCCCACATATTCCTCCAGCCGTTGAGGATTACCCAACTGTGCAGCCACGAGCTTCGCCACATCCAGCACGCTGCCGCCGCCAACGCCTACGACGACCTCCGGATCGAATCCGCTGATACGCGCCATCAATGACTTGAAATCTGAGAATGATGGCTCTGCCACGATGGAGGTGTCAGTCTGTACACGGATACCAGCCTCCTCCAGTCGATCCTTTAATTTATTTGTGATCGCATCGAGCGGAATGATTGAACAGATCAATACACTTGCCGGACTCCTACGGATAATCTCATCCGCCAGCGCCGGGAAAGTATCATTCCCAAAGACCAGTTGTCCGGGAAAAATTATCTTCAGAGGGAGTGACATGCTTATATTTATTTGATCGAAGATAGATCCACCTGACGGATACCCAGTCGATCGCACCATCCCTGGAATTTGACATGCAGGGCATCAAATGCATTCCGTTGATCCGGTGTGAGTTTCACCGCCACCGCCCGACTGATCGTACGGATGGGCAGGCCCCGAAGCTGCAGAAAATATTTCGAACACAAAGGATATGCCGTGTGGATCAATGGATCTGCAGCGGTGAGTTCCTGTTGTATCCATTTAACATCCTCCTGACGAGCCGGATCGTTGGCATGATCCACCATCCATACCATGATCTCCGGATAGAAATTCCCGGAGATGGACGACATGCCCGTGGCCCCGTGCGACATACTGAAATGCGCATTGGGCGTATGCGCATCGTAAAATTCAAGCCGGCTGTTCATCTCTTTCCAGACCTCCAGTTTCCCGGCCACATTTTCATGCGTGATGGACGTATCCTTGTGATACACCATCCGGTCGGCGGAGAGCAGTTGCCGGAATGTATCCTTACCAATGATGCGCTTGTATGGCGCCGGACATTCATACATCCCCAGCGGAATATCTCCTGTGAGGTCGAAGAATTGATGGAAACGACGAAGCAGGATCTCATCATCTTCATGTTCCTGCGCAAAATGTCCCGTAATTAAAATCGCGGCATCAATGCCGGTGTCGTAGATGCGACGGGTGAAATCTGCCTTGTCTTCGATCGTCAGTCCAAAAGATCCTGTAGCCACCACCGGCACTCGACCATTCACCTGGCGGACGATGTGCTTTGTGAGTGCGAGTCGCTCATCCTCCGTGATGCTGAACATTTCACTGCTCAGGCAGTTGGCGAACAATCCCTTTGAACCGGCGGCGATGTAAAATTCTACCAGCATGGACACCACGTCCAGATCGACCTGCGCCCGAAGATCAAAGGGCGTGATCATCACCGGCACGAATTTTTTCGTAGCAGGCGAGTGGATGGAAGATGAAGCTATCATGCTACAATGTTATTGAAAATCAAAGGCGCAGATGATGGCATATCCGATTGCTTTGATGGATTATCTACGCAACTGCGGCCATGCTTCATTGATGATCGGACGTTCTTCCAGTTGACGGGGATCGACACGGATATATTTAATTTTCTCGCGACGCCAAGTGTACACGATGTGCACCATTCCATCCTTCGTCTGAATCACCGATGGATAGGAATACTGACTGACCGGCGAATCCTCCAATACCAGCGCGGCATTCCAAGCTTTACCATCCTTCGACAGGGCCACATTCAGTGGTGTACGCGGCCCTTTTCCATTGGGCATCTCCGGCGTGGGCTTCACGTGATTATAAACGAGCAGATGCCGACCATCCGACAGCGTGACCGCATCCGTTCCCGAATTATTATTGGGCAGCGAGGCCGCCTGCATGGGAGACCATGTGATTCCGCCATCTGTACTCCAGCTCTCCCGGATCACACGCTCCTTGCTGCGGCAAAGCAACTGAAGCCGGCCATCGGCATGCTGAAGGATGGAAGGCTGAATGGCGGAGACAATTTTTCCGTCGTTGATCGGTTCGATTTTCGTCCAGGTTCGTCCCATATCCGTGGTGGTTTCGATATGCACTTTCCAGCCCGACTTCTCGGTGCTGGAAGGACAGAGTAATCTGTTGCCGATCAACACCGGTTTATTTTTGATCGGGCCGAGGAAGCCGGCAGGAAGGGCTTCGCGATCCGACCAGGTACGGCCGTGATCGAAAGAACGTTTCATCCATCCTGTCCATCCCGCCACATTCGGACCGATCTTGTAGAATAACAACAACGGACCATCGGGCATCTGAAACAATACCGGATTGTAACAGGCATGTCTAACAGAATCATTCAGTACGCCATCGGCCACCATTTCCGGCTTCGTCCAGCGATCATTTTCCAGTCGGCTCGTCCAGATGCATACATCCTTCGTCCCCTCTTTGGTGCCGCCAAACCATGCGGCGATGAGTCCCTTCGGAGTCTCGGCAATCGTGGCTGCATGACTCTCCGGAAACGAAGCGCGATCGAAGATGAATTCCTCCCTTACAATGCCGCGTTTGAATCCCTTGCGACGTGTGACCTGGTAGCTGCCTGATGGAATATCCAGAACAGCCGCTCCTTTTTCCATTCTGAGAAATCTTACTTCCTTCGTGTAGCCGAGACCGTTACCATCAATGAATAATTCAGCAGTGTCAGCCACCGGGACATGCACTTCCGCCTGTGCATTGGCGGGGATGGTGATGTTCCATTCAAATCGGTCAGCACTGTTCTTCCATTTACTTCGGATGAAACCGTGCAGGCTGTGGAAGGATGCATCCACCGAGTCAAGACCTGCGGGCAACACAGGCTTCATGATGATCCGCTTGAAGGCTACCTGGTTTTTATCAGGTCGGATCCCCGCGATATTTTCATAACACCAGGTGATGAGATCGCCCAGCAGCATCACATGATTCTGACTGTTCATACCCGGGTCCGCCGTGTTGCCATTCCACAATTCCCAGATGGTGGTGGCGCCGTTCGCCGCCATATATCCCCAACTCGGATAGGTGGTGTTGGTGGCCAGGATCCACGCCAGATCGGCATATCCGTATTCCGTGAGTCCGCGCATCAGCCATTGTGCACCGATGAGACCGGAGGTGATATGACCATGTGCTTCGACATGTATCTTCTGACGGATCT
>JBEEMB010000163.1:0-2841 GCA_041167815.1 Bacteroidota bacterium
CAGTTTTCTCCTGTTTTCGCCATCCTCACGGGCGACTTCGACGGCGATCGGAAGATCGATATCCTGCTTGCCGGTAATGATGAAGGTATGGCGGTCATCCCCGGTCGGGCAGATGCTTCCTGCGGACTGCTCCTCAAAGGTGACGGTCGTGGCGGATTTACATCTGTCAGCATTCAGCAAGCAGGCGTATTCCTCACCGGCGACGTGCGCTATCTTCAATCAATCAGCGGGAAATACCTGAAAGGATTCCTGTCAACAGAAATAGGAGGCCCCGTACGGTTATTCCGAATCCGAAACTAATTGCAATGTGTTATTGGTCATAAATAATCCAAAAATCAAAAATCAATCACACTGTTTTCACCCTTGCGAAGGGTTAATATCTGCTTATGTTGTTTGTATCTCAGCAGGAAACGCCCATTAGCACCCGCTTTCAGACTTACGCGCACCTTCCCGGCCTCCGACCATTCGATGTCAATTTCCAGAGCCCCCCTCGCTTTCAAACCACTGATCCTGCCGGATTTCCACGCAGATGGTACGGCCGGGAGAATATCTATGATCCGAACGTCCCCATCCGTTAGATGACTTTGCAGCAGCATCTCCGCAATTCCTGCCGCCCCGCCGAAATTCCCGTCGATCTGGAATGGCGGATGGCCGCAGAACAGGTTCGGATAAGTGCCCCCGCCATTCGACATGTTCACCCCATCCACTGTCACCGGGCGCAATAGCCTGTTCAATAATACCAGCGCTCTGTCTCCATCACGTAACCGCGCCCAGAAATTGATCTTCCAGGCCAGCGACCATCCCGTTCCGTCATCCGATCTTTTCTCCAGACTCCGCCGCGCCGCTGAAGCCCAGTCAGCCTGCCTGAATGGATCAATGCCCGCACCCGGATACAACATATAAAGATGTGAAACATGGCGATGCGTGGGCTCCGCTTCCGGAAAAGGCTCCCGCCATTCCTGAATCCTGCCGTCCGGACCGATCACCGTAACCGCGAGATCCGGCAATACTTTCGCCGTCCGGCCCACCGTTGCATCACTGTAACCCAGTATGGATGCGGCAGACAACAGATTTCCGAATAACTCGCCGATGACCTGCTGGTCGTGCGCCGGTCCCATGCTGATCTGGGCGTTCGAGCCATCTGGGGCTACAAAAGTATTTTCCGGAGATGCCGCCGGTCCTGAGACCCATTTTCCCGTACGTGGGTCTTTCACCAGCCAGTCGAGATAAAACGCTGCCGCCTCCCGCATCACGGGGTAAACCCTTCTTAAATAGGCTGTGTCCCGTGTGAAAGCGAAATGCTCCCAGAGATGCTGGCAGAGCCATGCCCCCGCTCCAAGGTGCATGCCCCAGGAAGGATGTTCGCCCGGTGCCGTGTACCCCCAGACGTTGGTGATCGGATGTACACACCAACCACCGGCCCTGTAATGGGTCTGAGCCGTCCGGCGTCCCGGTTCCACTAGGGAGGAAATCAACTCGGTTAAGGGTGACTGACAATCACTCAGATTTGTCAGGTCCACCGGCCAGTAGTTCATTTGAATGTTGACGTCCGTATGATAATCCCCATTCCAGGGCGTCTGAATCTGATTGGCCCAAATACCCTGCAAATTGGCAGGCAAAGCACCCTTTCTCGAAGAACCAACCATCAAGTATCTCCCAAACTGATAATACAACTCATGCAGCCGAAGATCGCCTCCGGCGGATTGCTGACGAAGCCTGACATCCGTTGGAATGGTATCCCGTTTATCATTGTTCAATGTAAATGTCGAACGACCCATCAAGCGCTCGTGATCGGCCAAATGGCGACTTTTCAACTGCAGAAAAGATTTCGAAGCAGCGGCATTGAGCACCTTTATGGTAACTGGCAACGGATCCGCGCCCCTGTAAGTCGGATACACCAGCCGATGGTCCGTCGCCGCAGTGAACAGCAGCACTGCTTCGTCAGCGCCTTCCACACTGATCGTACTATCGGTCAAGTAAATACGCCCCCCTGTCGTGCGTACCCGCAGCCTGGCAGCATATTGCATACCGACTCCGCCTTTCCCATTATCCATTGCACCGGTCATCACCAGGTCATTCCCTTGCCGACTGGTGCTAAACCGCTCCGGGCGATCAAGCCTGGCTTGGAATTTCAACGCAGCTTTTCGGTCAGATGTCAGCCTCACTACCATCGTTTGGTCCGGGTAGCTGATGAAAGCCTCCCTGTTGAATCGAATCCCATCCTGCTCATATCCCACTCGGGCAATCCCCTTCATCAGATCCAGTGAGCGCTCATAGTTCCTCCATGGGCCTTTCCGTTCCATATCAATCCAGAGATCCCCGAGTGTTTGGTAACACCCGAAAGGCACATTCGCCCCATTGCCATGTCCCGAGCCGGCACCTTTGCAGACCTGCGTTTTCAGGGTGAGTGCCGAAGCCTCTTTATACTTGCCATCGAAAAGCATCCCTCTGATTTCTGCCAATGCATCATAGGCGAGGGGATTGTCATTGTCGGCCGGACTGCCCGACCAAAGCGACTTTTCGTTCAGTTGAATCCGCTCACGAGTTACGTCTCCATATATCATGGCACCAAGCGATCCATTTCCCAACGGCAGCGCCTTCAACCACTCCGCATCGTTGCCCCAGCTTTTCTTACGGTCGGGAATCGATGCATTCGCGGGTTGACGGTACCAAATCCTCAGATCCGACTGCGCGAATGCAGAAATAATTGTCGAGGAAAAACAAATACAAATCAGGGTTCTGATGAAAATGGACATGGCAGTCTGTTTCTTTGGTTTTACAGCTGTTCAAGTTAAACAGGAACAGGGGAAAACGAACAGACTAAACCAAATTACCATCATC